>JAEUIK010000351.1 GCA_016793185.1 Planctomycetaceae bacterium
ATGAGTTTGACGTGCGCGGCTGAGCCGTGCGCACGGCGTAGAGAAGGCAGGCTCTCTGCGCGAGCCAGCGCGACTTTGCCTGGCAAACCGCGGAGCGCGGCCTGGACTTCCGGACTGCCCGGCTAGCGCGTCCCGCTGGGCAGGGCCTTGGATGAGCGCGACTCGTCGGCCGCCTGCGCCGCGCCGGCGGGCTTCATCAGCCACAGGAGGATGGGCGTGCCGACAAAGATCGAGGTGTACGTACCGACCAGCACGCCCACCAGCAGCGAGAAGGCGAATCCGTGGATCGCATCGCCGCCGGTCACGTACAGGATCAACAACACCAGGATCGTCGTGGTGCCCGTCAACAAAGTGCGGCTCAACGTCTGGTTGACGCTGAGATTAACCATCGCCGGGGTTACCAGCGGGCTCTTGCCGCGGACTTCGCGAATTCGGTCGAAGACCACGATCTTGTCGTTGATCGAGTACCCGATGATCGTCAGGAACGCGGCGATGATCGTCAGGTTGACTTTGAACGGCTCGATCAAGAGGAAGCCGAGGAAGTCCGCCAGGTAATAGCTGGCGGCCAAGGCGCCCAGCGTGATGATGACGTCGAAGGCCAACGCTACGACGGCCGCCAGGCCGAAGGCCACGTTCTGGAACCGGAGCCAGATGTAAATCACGATCAAGATCAAGCTCGCCAGGACCGCCAGGACCGCCTGCTGGCGTGTCTCGGCGGCGACCGACGCGCCGATCTTACTGGCCGACGGGAAGAAGACCTGCTCGGAGAACTGCTTGGCGGCGGCATTCAAGGCGGGCTCGGCCGTGGCGCGATCGAGCGGAATCTGAATCTCCCAGGTCCGGTAGGGAATGCCGCTTCCCTCGACGTAGTCGGGATTGGACAGAACCACGTCGACGTCTGGGATAATCTCCTTGAACGTGTCACGGAGCGTGTCGTGATCGACCGGCTCTTTGAACTCCAACTGGGCCTTGGTGGCCACGGCGCTGTTGGCCAGGGCCGTCGCCGCGTTGTCGGCCGCTTCGCCGGCAGGCTGTTCGCCGGCCGCTGGCTCCGCGGGAGCCTTCTCTTCCGTCGCCGGCTCCGCGGTCGCGGCCGGTTCGGCAGGGGGGGCCTGCTCGGCCGGCGCTTCCGAGGGAGCGTCCACCGGGGTTTCTTGCGCGAATGCTAATGCCAGGCGGTTGTCGGCGAGCGCCAGCAGACGCTCATCGCCGGCGCGATACGAGCTTTGCGGATTCGCCTCGCTGGGAGGCGTTTTGGCCGGCGGCTGGGACTCAGGAGCTGGAACCGCTGCAGGCTCAGTCGGCTCCGCCGCCGGCTTAGCAGTCGGCTCCGCCGCGGGCTCAACAGTCGGCTCCGCCGCGGTCTCAGCAGCCGGCGCCGGAGTTTCCGCCGCGGGAGTCGCGGACGGATCCGCTGCGGTCGCCGGCGAACTGGCGCCAGCCGGGCTGGTCGCCGCCCCGGCCCGCTCCTCGCTCGGAACGAACTCCGCGACATCCGAGACGGTCATCTGGTTGCGGGCGAGCTTGTCGCCGAACTTCTCTTCGAGCAACTTCTCGACATCGTTGATATCCGAGTTCGAGGTGTTGAGCAGGAACTGCAAGCCGGATTGCTCGCCGGCGATTCGCAATTCGCTCACCACCAGCCCCGGCGGCAGAACCTCCTGGGCTTCTTTGCGCACCGTGGCGACCTTCTGCGGGTGCGCCGGGTCGAACTGGAGTTGCACCGAGCTGCCGCTGGTGAAGTCGATATCAAGCAGGTTCGAACCGCGGGCCACGATCGCCGCGATGCCCAGCAGCGCCACGATGCAGGTGCCGATCAACGCCCCGCGATAGCGCGAAACGAAGTCGAAGCTCGTCGGTTTGATGGCCTGCATCATCTTCAACTGCGTGATCCAGCGTTGCCGCTCGGCCA
>JAEUIK010000405.1 GCA_016793185.1 Planctomycetaceae bacterium
CTTATAGCCATCTCGCGGCCTTGCACCGCTTCGGGCAATCGGTGCAGTTCGCCCCGGTCGCGAGCATCGCCGCCGTCTTCGAGGAAGTGAACCGCGGGCAGTCACACTTCGGGATCGTGCCGCTCGAGAATTCGACCGACGGCCGGATCGCGGACACTCTCGATATGTTCACCCGCCTGCGGGTGCGGATCTGCGGCGAGGTCCAACTCTGGATTCACCACTGCCTGCTGGGTAGGTGCAGCCGCGCGGAGGTGACCGAAGTCTACAGCAAGCCGCAGGTGCTCTCGCAGTGCCGCAATTGGCTGGCCAAGCATCTCCCGGCGGCGCGCGTCGTCGAAGTGACAAGTTCGACAACGGCCGCCGAGCTGGCCCAGGACAAAGCGGGCGCCGCGGCCATCGCCAGCGCCCAGGCCGCCGTGAACTACGGGCTCGATGTCATCGCCAAGAACATCGAGGACAACCAGGCCAACCTGACGCGCTTCGCGGTGATCGGCGAGCACTCGGCCGACCGCACCGGCAAAGACAAGACCTCGGTCATGTTCGAGATCGAGCATCGTCCGGGGGCCCTGGCCGATGCGATGACGATCTTCAAACGGCATCGCCTCAATCTCACCTGGATCGAGTCGTTTCCGCTGGCTCGCCCCGAGGGGGGGTATATCTTCTTCGTCGAGCTGCAAGGCCACGAAGAGGACCTGCGCGTACGCAAGGCGCTGCAATTGCTCGAGCGGCGCACGTTGCGGTTCGAGGTGCTGGGGTCGTACCCCCGCAGCCAGCCCGTGGAGTAGGGGCCGGCGCGCTTGATCTACCGGCGGCGAGCCCGCCGTCGCGGCGACTACTTGAAGCCGTACTTGGGATTCCGCACATCGAAGTCGATGTCGGAGAAGCCGTTGTTGAGCTTCAGGTTCTGGTAGGTGTACTCTTCCATCAACAGCGGTTGTCCGCCGGGCTGGGTCGGCCAATCGTACGACTCGTAGCGAATCGGCACCCGCAGCTCTTCGTCGATGTAGATTCGCGCCAGGTGGAAGAGGAAATTCCGGCGCGGGACCGGGTGCGTGACCTGGATGCAGGTGCAGGGACGCCCCCCCACCTTCACTCCCTGGGCGCTGGTGAAGAACTGCACGTCGCACTCGCCGTATTGCATGTCTTTGTTGCCGACGGCGACGAGGCGCTCGAGCAGGTTCAGAATCCCCGCCTCGGTGATCGGGTAGCGGTTCCCCTTCATGGCCAGCGTACCGGTGGGGCTGAGCGAGACCGTGCCGACCACCGACTTGATGCCGGTCGTGTGAGCCTGCAGGTTGTTCTCGTTGAGTCCCTTGACGTAGATGACCTCCTGCCCTTCGAGGTTCGACGGCGATTTGAAGTACATGTAAACACTGAAGGGCTCGTGGCGCACCTTCATGTACATGGCCTGGTAGCCCCCGAGTTGACCGTCAATGCGCTCGCGCTTGTAGAAGATGCACGAGTAGTCCTGGATCGTCCGAATGTTGTTCAACTCGCTTGCCGCCCAGCGGATCGCCGGGGCCAGCGGATGTTCGTTGCCGGCGCCGAGATGCGGATTGAGTTCGACGGGGACCCCAGTCGGCGTCGCCATCGGCGAGCTACCCGCCATGGGCGCGGGGGTCATGTCGCTGACCGTCGTCGACACGGTCTGGCCCCCCGCACTCGGTTGCTGTGCCACCCGCAGCGGTTGAGCCGTCGCCGCTCCGCTGCCGGGCTGAGGATATCCCGGCTGTGC
>JAEUIK010000410.1 GCA_016793185.1 Planctomycetaceae bacterium
CGGCCTTGGCCAGGAAGTTCGCGGTGGCGGGCGCGACGCAGAGCAGATCCCCATGCGTCGCCAGATCGATGTGCGCACCGAGCGGGTGACCGGGCTCGTCGAAGACGTCGCGGAGCACCGGGCTGCCAGTGAGGGCCTCGAAGGTGGCCCGGCCGACAAAGCGCTCGGCCGCCGCGGTCATGACGACCGAGACCTCGGCCCCAGCCTGGACCAATTGGCTCACCAGGGCCGCGGTCTTATAGGCCGCGATCCCGCCCGTCACGCCCACGACTAGGTGGCGGCCATTCATTGGGTTGCCAAGCCTCGGGACCGAAACCACTGCGAGCAAGCAGATACCAACCCGCCGCACCAGCGCGGGCGAGGTTCGGAGGCGGCCAGGGGATCCGTCGCTGGCGCGGCAGGGAGCCGGCAGCCGCGGGGATGCCCCCACTCACGTCCGCTGGAATTATAGATTGCTCAGATCGAGTTCGGGGGGGCCGTCGACTTCGGTCGATTCGCCAGCCACGCGGACGTTGGCCGAAGTATCCAGGAAAATCTTGTCCTGCATGATTTCCTGGATGACGATCTGGAGCTTGTCATTGGTGTTCATATCCACCAACGGCCGGGCTCCGGCGTTGAGGGCGACGAGCCGCTTCTGGATGAGCGTGGAGAGCTTGAACCGCCCTCCCACCTTGTTGACGATGGCTTCTTCGCGGAGCTCTTCGAGCATCGGTAACGATCTCCCTCGGTCAATGAAAGCGTCAGAGACGCTAACGGCCGACGTCAGTTTGCCTGACCCGCCAGGATCGTGCGCAAATCGCGCAAGGCCTGGTCGAGTTCGGTGTTGGTCACCTGGTAACGGTAGCGTGGGGCAAAGGGCAACTCGCGCCGGGCCCCCTCCAGGCGGCGCTGGATCGAAGACTCCGCTTCGGTCCCCCGGGCTCGCAGCCGGCGTTCCAGTTCGGCCATCGACTCCGGCTGGACGAAGATCGTCACCGCGTCGGGATAGCGTTCGAGAACCGCCAGCGTCCCTTGGACGTCAATCTCTAAGACTACCCATTTTCCGGCGGCCAATCTAGGGGCGACCTCGCTTTGCAGCGTGCCGTACCAGTGCCCCCCCTCGTAAACTTCGAAACATTCGAGAAATTCCCCCGCCGCGCGACGGCGGGCGAACTCGTCGGGAGTGAGGAAGTAGTAGTCGACCCCCTCGACCTCCCCCTGCCGGGGCGCCCGCGTCGTGGCCGAAATCGAAGTCTCAAGCGGCCCCGGCGGATCGGCGAACAGCCGCCGGACGAGCGTGCTTTTGCCCGCGCCCGAGGGGCCCGAAATGATGATCAGTTTTCCAGCGGCGGGTGCGGGCATGCAGAGCGGGGACCTGACGGCTTACTCGATGTTCTGGATCATCTCGCGAATGCGCTCGATGGCGGCCTTGATCTCGATCACATGTCGGGCGATCTGCACATCGTTGGCCTTGGAGCCGATCGTGTTCGCCTCGCGGAACATTTCCTGGGTGAGGAACTCGAGCTTCCGGCCCGAGCTTTCCGCCTCGCCGAGCATCACGTCGAACTGCGCCAGGTGGCTGCGGAGCCGGACGATCTCCTCCGAGATATCGGTGCGCTCGGCGTAGATGCTGACTTCCTTGATCAGGTCACCCGGATCGAGCGACTGCTGATACTCGGCCAGGACGCGCTCCAGGCGTTCGGTCAGGCGGGTCCGGTAGGCTTCGCCGATCAGCGGGGCACGCTCGGCGATCGACTCCAACTCGCGACCGATCGCGGCGGCGTTGGCCCGCAGGTCGGCGGCCATGGCCGCTCCTTCGTCGAGGCGCATCTTGCTGAGGCGTTCCAGCGCTTCGGCCAGCGTCCGCTTGATGTGCGGCCAGTCGGCGTCGGCATCGCTCCAGTGCAAGGCCGACTCCTCGACCACGCCGGGCAACTGGAGCAGCGCTTCGAGCTGCAGCGGTGACGTCAACTTCCACTGTTGGCGGACCCGCTCGAGCTGGTCGCGGTAGGCGGCCAGCGCCGTCTCGTTGAGCCGGTAATGATCGGCCGAATGCGCCCGGTCGACCCGCAGCGAAACCTGCACCGTGCCGCGTTTGACGTGCTGGCGGACGATCGTTTCGATCTCCGCCTCGAGCGGGGCATAGACCTCGCTGGAGCGAACCGTCAGCTTGAAGTACCGGCTGTTGATCGTGCGCACCTCGACGCCGACGGCCAGACCCGTCTCTTGATGGTGCGATTCGCCGAAACCCGTCATGCTCAACAGCACAGCGAAACTTTCCCTGCTGGATGTTGTCGGGTCTTGCTGAGGTTCGGATCGTGCAGCGGCCCGTCGCCGGAGGTCCGCACCGTTACGCGCGTCGTCCGCCGTGGCCGTGATCCGTCGGCCGGCGGCCGCCGAGACCGCTGCGGTCTACGGCTATGGAGTCTTGGTCTCGGGGGCCGCTTCGCTCGAGGCGGGTGTCTCGCTCGACGCGGCGGGAGTCTCGGGCGACGCAGCCGGCGTCTCCGCCGGAGTCGCGGCGGGGGTGCCAGGCTCGGTGCTGCCGCTCGGAGGGGATCCCGCGGGAGCCGCGGCGCCGCCCCCCGTCGCCGGCGCGCCGCTCGACGCGGGAGCCGTCGCGGATGTCGGCGGCGCCTCGCCGGCCGTGAAGCGATCGCCCGAATTGAGATTCCACCAGTTCGCAAAGATGCAGAGCACAATCCAGACCGCGGCCACGCCGATTGTCACCCGGGTAAAGACGTCGCCCGCCTTGGTGCCAAACGCGCTTTGGCCCCCCATGCCGCCGAAGGCGCCGGCCAGGCCGCCGCCGCGACCGCGCTGGACCAGCACGAGCATGACCAGGAAGACCGCCATCAGGAGCATCAGAATCATGAGCAACGCATTCATTGTCGTTCTCTGCAGTTGAAGCGGCCTGAAAATTCCCCGCGGACCAGCAGCGCGGCGCTCGCCCGGTTGCCAACCTCTGAGGTACCAGTTCCGAAACCCCTGGCCGATGCTCGGTCTCAGGACTGGACGCCCGAGGCGATCCCCAAGAAGTCCTCGGCCTTGAGGCTGGCGCCGCCGACCAGGGCGCCATCGACGTTGGGCTGGGCCAACAGCTCGGCGGCATTGTCGGGCTTGACGCTACCGCCGTACAGTATCCTCACCTGGGCAGCAACGTCGGCATTGTAGCGGCTGGCCAACAACTTGCGAAGGTCTCGATGCACCTCTTCGGCCTGGGCCGGAGTCGCCACCCGGCCGGTGCCGATGGCCCAGACCGGCTCGTAGGCGATCACGGTCCGTAAGGCGTCGGCTGGCGAGACGTCGGCATAGGCCGTTTCGAACTGCCGGGCGTTGACCGCGGCCGTCTGCCCCGCCTCGCGCTCGGCCAACAACTCGCCGACGCAGACGAC
>JAEUIK010000433.1 GCA_016793185.1 Planctomycetaceae bacterium
ACCTCGATCGCAACATCAACTACACGAACATCTGCACGGCGGTGTGCGATTTCTGCGCGTTCTACCGCAAGCCGCGCCACGAGGAGGGCTACGTCCTCGACCGCGAAGTGCTGCTGCAGAAGGTCGCCGAAACGGTCGCCATGGGAGGGGATCAAATCCTCATGCAGGGCGGCTTGCATCCCGAGTTCAAGCTCGAGTGGTACGAAGAGCTCTTGCAGGACATCAAGCGGCGATTTCCACAGGTCAACATCCACGGTTTCAGTCCCCCCGAGATCCACCACTTCACGAAGGTCGCAAAGTTGCCGCTGCGGACGGTGCTCGAGCGGCTCAAGGCTGCGGGACTCGGCAGTCTGCCGGGAGGCGGCGCCGAGATTCTGGTGGATCGAGTTCGCGCCGAAATCACCCGTGGCAAGGTCATGACCGACGACTGGCTGAACGTCTGCCGCGTCTGGCACGAGCTGGGGGGAATCGGCAGCGCGACCATGATGTACGGCCACGTCGAGACCCTCGCCGAGCGGATCGAGCACCTCGAGCGCGTGCGGCAGTTGCAGGACGAGACCGGCGGGTTCTCGGCCTTCATTTGCTGGTCGTTTCAGCCTGACCATACCGACCTGGCCCATCTGCCGCCGGCCGGTTCGTTCGAGTACCTGAAGACGCTGGCGGTCAGCCGGCTCTATCTCGACAACATTCCGAATTTGCAGTCGAGTTGGGTTACGCAGGGTTTGAAGATCGGCCAGTTGGCGCTGTTGTACGGGGCCAACGACATGGGGAGCCTGATGATTGAGGAAAACGTGGTCGCCGCGGCGGGAACGGTGCACTACCTGACGCTGGAAGAGATTCGCGAGTCGATCCGCGAGCTCGGTTATACGCCCCGCCGGCGCGACGTTTTTTACCACCTTTTCGACGAAGAGCCCTCCGCGCCGCAAACCACGTCGGCATAGGCTAAACTGGCAAGTACGTCCTCTGGATACGCACGGCCCGGTTGAGGCTGCGCGGGCGGTTCCGGAGCTCCCGCCGAGGAGCGCCGGTCGAATGGGTGGGGCGGGTCTTCCGGTCCACGCCACTCCCACGCCCGCCGGGGCCTGCCATCCGCGCTGTTGGCTCCGCTTTCCCGCTCGGCGTGGCACCCATCGATGATCCATGTCAAGGATTTGACGAAGAGCTACACGGATCTGCGGCGCGGGCGGTTCGTCGCCCTCGACGGCGTCACGTTCGATGCTTTCGAGGGGGAAATCTTCGGCCTGCTCGGTCCCAACGGGGCGGGCAAGACCACCGCGCTGCGAATCCTGAGCACCATTCTCCGCCCCACCTCCGGCTCGGCCAGCGTCAACGGCTACGACGTCGTCACCCAAAGTTCCGCGGTTCGCCATCAGATCGGCTTTGTCTCGACCAACACGGGCGTTTACGATCGCATGACGGCCTGGGAGATGGTGGAGTATTTCGGCCGCCTCTACGGCATCGAGCGCGAGCTGCTCCGCGAGCGGATGGACCAGCTGTTTGCCCGCCTGAAGATGCAGGAATTTCGCGACGTCCTGGGAGCCAAGCTCTCGACCGGCATGAAGCAAAAGGTCTCGATCGCCCGCGCGCTGGTCCACGATCCTCCGGTGCTGATCTTCGACGAGCCTACCACCGGTCTCGACGTGCTGGTCTCGCGGGCCCTGCTGCAGACCATTGCGCAACTGCGCGAAAACGGCAAGTGCATCATCTTTTCGACGCACATCATGCGCGAGGTCGAGAAGCTCTGCGACCGGGTCGCGATCATGAATCACGGTCGCATCCTCACCGCCGGGAAACTTGACCAGCTCCGCAGTCAGCATGGCGAAGAGGATCTCGAAGAACTCTTCTTCCGGCTGATCGCGCCAGCCGACGATGACGGTGAACCGCTCGAGCCCACGGGCCACGCGGCCGGAGCGCCCGGAGCCGACACCTTGGTAGCGCCGCGTCCTGACTTGCCTGACGTCGACCCCGCGCCGAGCGCGGCCCGTGGGGGTGCCGAGTCATGAGCTGGACCAACGTCAAACTCGTCTTCTTTCGCGAAGTCCGCGACCAGCTACGCGACCGCCGCACGCTGTTCATGATCTTCGTGCTCCCGGTGGTGCTTTATCCGTTGCTGGGGCTGAGCTTTTTCCAATTCGCACAGTTCATTCACAAGCACACGATCAAGGCCCTGGTGCTGGGAGCCGAGGGGCTCCCCGCGACGCCGGCGCTGATCGAAGACGGACACTTCGCCGCCGCCTGGTTCACCGAACCCGACGAGCCGCGGCTGGTCGAGCTGACGCTTCCCGAAGCGAGTCCGTCGGATGACGGCGAAGCCCAGGCGGCCGACTCCATTCCGCGCTCGCTCGAAGAGGCGAAGCGTCAGGTGCGGGCTGGGACTTACGATGTCCTGATCTACTTTCCGCCCGATTTTTCCGATCGGCTCGTGCAAAGTCGCGCGCAGATCGCCGGCGAAGCGGCCAAGGAAGGCGCGCCGGCCCCGGCCCGCGCGCCGCCGGACCTGCTGGCGATTCCCAGCCCCGAGGTCTACTACAACTCCGCGCTCGAGAAATCACAGCTTGGGTACCTGCGCGTCCTCGACGTACTGGTTCATTGGCGCGCCGGGGTAGGTCGTACGAACCTGGAGGCGGGGGGCCTCCCCCCGCAGGCGGCCGAGCCTTTCCGCGTGGCCAAGCATGACGTCGCCGACCCTGGCCGGGGCCAGAGCGCGGTGTGGGCCAAAGTCTTTCCGTTTCTCCTGCTCATTTGGGCGATGACCGGCGCGTTCTACCCGGCCATCGACCTATGCGCCGGGGAAAAAGAACGAGGAACGCTCGAAACGCTGCTCAGCTCGCCCGCGGCCCGCGTCGAGATCGTCGGCGGCAAGCTCTGCACCGTGATGCTCTTTAGCGCGACGACCGTGCTGCTGAATCTGCTGAGCATGGGCATCACGGGAATGTTCGTCCTCAGCCAGCTCCAGCACATCGGCCCCCCGCCATTGCTGGCCATCGTGTGGCTGTTGATCGCGTTGATTCCGATCTCGGCGCTGTTCAGCGCTCTGTGTCTGGCCCTGGCCGCGTTTGCCCGGAGCACCAAGGAAGGTCAGTACTACCTGATGCCGCTGTTGCTGATCACGATGCCGTTGGTGGTGATCGCGATTCTGCCGGGCGTCGAGCTGAACCTCGGCAATAGCCTGATTCCGGTGACCGGGGTCGTGCTGCTTTTGCGAACCGTGCTCGAGGGCAACTACTGGCAGGCGCTTCCCTTCGTGCCGCCGGTCGTCGGCGTCACGCTCGTCGGCTGCCTGTTGGCGATCCGCTGGGCGGTGGATCAGTTCAACACCGAGACGGTACTCTTCCGCGAGAGCGAGCGGCTCGACCTGGGTTTGTGGCTGCGCAACTTGTTGCGCGATCGCGACGACACGCCGAGCGTCTCCGAAGCGGTCTTCTGCGGCGTGCTGATCCTGGTGATCTGGTTCTTCATGAGTTTTGCGCTGCCGGCGCCGACGAGCTTTGCCGAGTTCGCCGAACTTGCACTCGTCACGCAGCTGGTAGTGATCGCTACGCCCGCGTTGTTGATGACGGTGATGCTCACCCGCAGCCCGCGCAAAACGCTCCTCTTGAACCGCCCGGCGGTGCTGGCGGTGCCGGCGGCGCTGTTGCTGGCGACCCTGTTGCATCCGGTGGTGGCGGCGCTGCAGCTGGCGGTCACGCGGCTATATCCGGTGGACAGCCGGATCGTGGAGATGCTGTCGGGCATCTTTACCGAACGGCATCCCCTCTGGCAGCTTGTGCTCGTCTTCGCCGTCGCCCCGGCGATTGCCGAGGAGCTGGCGTTCCGTGGCTTCATCCTCTCGGGTTTCCGCCGGTCGGGGCACAAATGGCGGGCGATCGTCCTCTCGAGCATTTTCTTTGGGATGACCCACGGAATCTTCCAGCAATCGCTCGTCGCGATTCTGTTGGGCATCGTGATTGGTTACATTGCCGTGCAGTCGGGCAGCATCCTGCCGGGAATGCTGTTTCATCTGGTCCACAACGCGCTGCGGATTTCGCTCTTGCATTTGTCGCCCGAGGACTTGAGCCGGCACCCGAGCCTCGGTTGGCTGGTGCAAAGCGCCAGCGGCGAGGGTATCAGTTACCATCCGGCAGTGGTGGTGGCCGGGGCCTTGGGCGCGGCCGCGATCCTGTATTGGTTCCACCGCCAGCCTTACGAACGGACTGCCGAGGAGATCCTGCAGGATGCGATTCGACATAACTCGGCCGCAGCCGCAGCCGCCTGAGACGGCGCGGCGCAGCCCCCTGGCGAACGGATGTCGCACCTGATGGCTTCGTCGCACTCGGCTGCCGAGTCCAATGTCTTCACGCTCCGGGCGCGCTACGTGTTTCCCGTCGCGGGTCCGCCGCTCGCCGGTGGTCACGTGACCATCGCGGGCGAGCGCATCGCGGCCGTCGGCGCGACGACGCGCGAGGCGCCGGTCCACGACCTGGGCAACGTCGCGATCCTGCCGGGTCTGGTCAATGCGCATACCCATCTGGAGTTCAGCGACCTGGATTCTCCGCTGGGAAGCCCCGGGCAGGGCTTCGCCCAATGGATCTCGCAGGTCACCGCCAGTCGCGGACGCAGCACGCAAGTGGCCGCGACGGGTGCAGAACCCGGAACGGCGCCGCCGCAGCTCAGTGCGCCAACGTCGCCGGTCGTCCGGGGGCTGGCCGAGTCGCTGGCCGCCGGCGTGACCACGGTCGGAGAGATCGCCGTGACGGGCTGGTCGCCTGCGCCGTTCGCTCAGGCCGGGATCGACGCCACGGTGTTCCGCGAGCTGATTTGTCTGTCGCCCGCGCGGATTCCCGAAGCGCTGGCGATCGCGCGTGAGCATCTCGCTGCCACGGCGAGCTTGGGATTCCAGGCGGGAGTCTCGCCGCACGCACCCTATACCGTTCATCCCGAGTTATTCGCGCAGGTCGTGGCACTGGCCGCGGCGCACGACGCGCCAGTGGCGTTTCACCTGGCCGAGTCTCCTGACGAACTAGAGCTGTTGCGCTCCAGCACGGGCCCCTTCCACGACTATCTGGCAGCACGCGGATTCTGGGTGCCAGGCGCCATCCCTCTTGGGACGCGCCCGCTCAATTACCTACGGCAACTGGC
This sequence comes from Planctomycetaceae bacterium, assembly GCA_016793185.1. GTDB lineage: Bacteria > Planctomycetota > Planctomycetia > Pirellulales > JAEUIK01 > JAEUIK01. The sequence continues at coordinate 5,119 of JAEUIK010000433.1, forward strand.
CCAGGTAGCGCGCGGGCTCGTCGTCCATGGCAATCTGCTCGACGAGGAAGAACAAGCCTATGTCGCCGAGCAGCGCGCGCGGCTCAGCGTGGTTTATTGCCCGCGCACGCACGCGTACTTCGGACATCCGCGCCATCCGCTACAGCAGTTGCTCGAGCGCGGTGCGCACGTGGCGTTGGGCACCGATAGCCGGGCGTCGAATCCCGACCTCGATCTGCTGGCGGAGATGCGCTTTGTCGCGAGCCATTTCCCCCAGCTCGGCGGCGAGGCCATCGTGCGCTTGGGGACGCTCTCAGGAGCCGAAGCCTTGGGGGTGGAGAAGTCGTGCGGCAGCCTTGTCACCGGCAAGCTGGCGAATCTCGCGATCATCGCGCTCCCAGAGTCTGCCGCGGATGACCCCCATGACTTGCTATTGGGCGCCAGCCGCCGCTGCGTCGCGACGTACCTGCGCGGACGCATCGTCGCCGGGGCGTTGCCAGTCTAGCGGGCATGCCAGATGGGTTACCCGCAAGTAACTCGGCGACTGGAACGTGCCCTATTTACTTTCGCCGCGTGCTGGGAATGATTGTGCTCAACGACGGACCGGCCCGACCTCCCCAGCGCTGGGATCGCGCGGATCGCGACCACGCCCGCACTGCCGCGCCGGGTCTGCAACTCGATCACTCCGGAGCCCACTGATGTCGAGCCCCGATCACACGGCAAGCCGTCCCCAAGAAGGCCAGAGCGGGTACCAGCAAGAGGTCTCGCGCCCGCCAGTCAGCCTGTTGGATCCGCTGACCATCCGCGGCGTCACGCTGCGAAATCGCATCGTCATGTCCCCCATGTGCCAGTACTCATCGGTCGACGGACTGGCCGACGACTGGCACCTCGTGCACTTGGGAAGCCGCGCGGTCGGCGGCGCGGGGCTTGTCATGACCGAAGCGGCGGCGATTGCTCCCGAGGGGCGCATCAGTCCCGGCGATCTGGGAATCTGGGGAGACCAGCACGTCGAGATGCTCGCCCGGATTGCGCGGTTCGTCGCCAGCCAGGGGGCGGTGCCGGCGGTGCAGCTGGCCCACGCAGGGCGGAAGGCAAGTTGCGACGCTCCCTGGAATGGAGGCGCTCCGCTCGCCGCCACCGAGGGGGCCTGGCCCGTGGTCGGCCCCAGCCCGATTCCGTTTTCAGACGCGCACCCGGTCCCCCGGCAGCTCGACGAGTCTGGGATCGGCGCCGTCCTGCAGGGCTTTGTTCGCGCCGCGACACGCGCGCTGGACGCGGGCTTTCAGCTCTTGGAAATCCATGCCGCGCACGGCTACTTGCTGCATTCGTTTCTCTCGCCGCTGAGCAATCAGCGCACCGACCAGTACGGCGGATCGTTCGCCAACCGCGTGCGCTTGCTGCTGGAGGTCGCGTCGGCCGTGCGCCGTGTCATGCCCGACCGGCTCCCGCTGTGGGTGCGCATTTCCTGCACGGATTGGGTCGCAGAGGGGTGGGATATCGAGCAGTCGGTGGAACTGGCCCGGCAACTCAA
>JAEUIK010000445.1 GCA_016793185.1 Planctomycetaceae bacterium
GACCGACGCGCGCCGCGAGTTCGTCGCGATCGAGTGGAACACGGCCGCACTCGGACAGGCGTCGGAGCTGGCCCTGACCCAGGGGCGCCTCGAGCTCCGGCATTGCGCCCTGCGCGGGATGGCCGCCGGGGTGCGGTGCGAATGGGGGGGAGCGCTGGCGCTCCAGTTCGACAACGTGCTCCACCTAGGACCGGGGCCGCTGGTCCGCTTGAACCGGATGCCGCGCCTCGACGAACCCATCCAGATTTCGCTGGCGCACGCGACCCTGCGCGCGGCAGCGTCGTTGCTGACGCTGCGCTACGCGGCCGCGGAGGCCGAACCGGGGCGCATCGCCGTAACGGCCAACGACTGCGTGCTGGCGCTCGATCCGCAGGGGAGTCTCCTGCACTTCCTGGGGACGCAACCGCCGGCGCGCTTGCTGGCGGCGCTGGAATGGCACGGGCAAGGCTCAGTGCTCGCCCCGCCCGGCGTGCTGGCCGCCTGGCAGACACCGGGGGGGAGCACCGAACCGGTCGAGGCTGCCCGCTTACGCATCGCCGGGCTTGTGAAAAGCGACGTGGGCTTTGCCGGCGCGCCGCGCGATGCATTCGCCGCCTCGCGGGCCGTGCGGTGGCAGGTTCCCCTGCGCTCGCCCGATCCGCCGGGCATCGACGAAACCCGCTTACCGTAACCTGGGGACGGCGGATGGCAGGGCGAATTTGACTGCCGGTCGAACGTGACCTAGGCTTTTCACAGTCGAGCGCTCCAGGCAGTGACATCCGCTGCAGGAGTGATACGCCGGTCGGGTTTGCCACCTCGACGGACCGGTTCTCGTGCTGCATCGCGATTCCGCCGCTCCGCTCGTTGTTCCGCGAGCGGGGCCGGTGCACTTCGGTTGATCGTCCGTTCTCGTCGACGCCCGAACCTCGGGCAGGATGCGCAGCATGCGAGCAAAACTCTGGCAATTCCTCTGGGACGAGTCGGGGCCGACGTCCGTCGAATACGCCGTCCTGCTGGCTCTGATTATTGCTGCGGTCATCTCGACGGTCGGCGCTCTCGGTAGCCAGGCGGGGGGCTATTGGGGGGGCATTCGCAACCAATTCGCGTCCTACGGAATCGGCGGCTAAACGCCCGACTGTGGTGGCCGTCGAAGTGGACCCGCTCGCGCCGCCGGCAAGTCCCACCTCGAACGCGACTCGCGGGAAGTGTGTTTTCGTCGCGGCAGGCGCTCGTCTCCCTTGCTCGGGCCCTTGGATTATCCCCTCTTGCTAACTCGACCCGCGGAGAAACCGGTCGTAGTACAACAGCCCCGCGAGCGTCTTGGCGTCCTGGATTTGCCCGCTCCGTAGCAACTCGACAGCTTCATCCCAGGTCACGACCCGGTTAGTGATCTGCTCCCCCTCGTCGAGTTCGCGTTCTCCCGGCTGCAGACCGCGGGCAAGGTAGACGTGCATCCGTTCATTGAGAATGCCGGGCGACATCCAGAACTCCAGCAGCGGCCGAAATTCGCGCGCTTCGTAGCCGGTTTCTTCGCGCAGCTCGCGCCGGGCCGTGGCCAGCGGCTCTTCGCCGGCCTCGCGCGTGCCCGTCGGAATCTCCAGAAGCGTTTGCCCCACTGCGACGCGGACGTTCTCGATCAGGCAGATGCGGCCGTCGTCGAAAATGGGGACCACGGCGACCGCGCCGGGGTGTTGTACCACCTCGCGCTCGTGGTGCTGTCCGTCGGGCGTGGTGAAGCCACGGCGCACGACGCGGAAGCGGCGGGTTTCGAGCAGAATGGGTTCGCTTTCCACGCCGCGGTTCCTTCGCTGCAAAATTTGCCAGCCACAACGGTGCCGGCTAAGATGGACGCAGACTCGACGCGGATCGCTCCGCGGGTGTTGGATTATAGGCTTCTGGCGAGCTGTCGTCCCGCGTGCCATGCGCGATCTCCTGAGCTGGAATCTCTATCTCGGTCGCTGGTGGGGCGTGCAAGTGCGCTTGCACGTGTTCTTCCTGCTCTTCGCGGTCTTCGCCGTGCCGACGCGGGCCGCCGAGGCCGATGGTTCGTGGTACCCGCTGGCGGCGCTCGGGCTCTTGTTCGCCAGCGTCCTGCTGCACGAGATCGGACACTGCACCCTCGCGCGACTGCTCGGTTCTTCGCCCGACCAGATCATGCTCTGGCCGCTGGGGGGGCTCGTGCCTGTCTGCCCCTCGCAAGACCCGCAACGTGAATGGATGACGGCCCTGGGGGGGCCGCTGTTCAATTTCCTGGCTTGCCTGGTGCTCGCTCCCATCCTGTTGATGTCGAATCACGCCAGCTTGCTCCGCTTCGCGTTGCCGCCGGTCACGGCGGGGGACGCGTTCAGTTGGCCGCTGCTGATCGCCCTGGCCTTCTGGCTCAACTGGATGCTCGCGGTCGTGAACCTGCTCCCCGCCATGCCGCTGGACGGAGGGCGCTTTTTGCGGGCGGTGCTTTGGCAGCGTTTCGATTATCGGAGCGCCGTCCTCCAGGTGGCCTGGGCCGCCAAGTTCACGGCGTTTGCGCTCCTGGTGGCCGGGTGGTGGCTGAGCGGGCAATACCCCTTCGTCTGGGTCGGTTTCGCCTTGTTCGCCCTGCTGCTCTGGTTCAGTGCCCGGCAGGACACCGAAAAGGCGCTGGACCAGGACACGGACGACGCGGAGTTTGCCTACGATTTCTCGCAGGGGTACACCAGCCTCGAACGGACGGTTGAGACCTCGCGCAAACCTCGTCCTGGTCTGCTGCGCCAATGGATCGACCAGCGCCGCGACGAGAAGCAGCGCCGGCAGCGCGAGCTCGAGCAGCAGGAGGACCTGCGGATGGACGACGTGTTGGCGCGGCTTCACAAAGTCGGCGTCGAGCGGCTTTCGCCCGAGGATCGAGCTTTGCTCGAACGCGTGAGCAATCGCTATCGCAATCGCGAGCGGCACAGCTGACCCGGCCTCTCTCTCATCGCCGCGCGATTCGCCGCTGAGTCGCAGCGCAACGATTCGTGCCCGGACGACGCGCCGGCACAACCCGCGTTCGCCGCATCGTCGGCGCAATCGACGCATCCCGGCGAAGTTTCGCGTTCCGGGGCCTTTCCGCAGTCCGCGCCGCCGGACGCTTCTCAAGCTTGGTGTAGGCTTGCTTGGGTCCCCAGCGTAAGGTTCCATCCCCGCAGGCCTCCATGTCTCTGACTCAGCTTTGGCCGCATCCGGCGGCCTCGGTCTTGATGCCTCCCAAGGAGGCGCCTCACGGCTCTCCGGCGCAAGCGCGAGACTTGTGCGAGGCGGCGTTCGGAGTTCCTTTCGCGATCCTCAACGGCTCGACCGGCGAACTGCTGTTGCACTCGCCCGACCAGCCGGCCCGGGATTGGGAGCTGCGCGGGGCGCTGGCGCAAGAAGTCTCGCGGCGGGGGAGGCCCGAGCTGATCGAAGAGGGGGGACCGCTGGTCACTCTCGCCATTCCGCTGGTGACGTCGCGCACGAGCGATTACGTGGCGGTTGGCGCCCTGCTGACGCGGCCGTTGAGTAGCTCGCCGGCCGACCTGCGGGAGGCGAGCGAGCTGCTCGGACTCGAGCCGGAAGAAGCGCGGACCTGGATCGACCGGCAGCGTCCTTGCCCGGTCGAAGTGATGGCCCGGCTGGCCGAACTGGTGCATGACAAGCATTTCGCCCAACTGCACGTCGATCGCCTGGAGACCGAGAACGCGCTGCTCGTCGAGCGGCTGGCCACCAGCTGCGACGAAGTGAGCCTTCTCTATTGCCTGATCCAGAACCTGCGCGTGACGGCCGACGACGACCAGTTGGCGCGGATGGCGCTG
>JAEUIK010000460.1 GCA_016793185.1 Planctomycetaceae bacterium
CGTCGCTTCGTCTCGAGAGGTTGAGGTGAGTTCAGGAAGGATGGCGGCGGCGCCACCACCGCCGCAACGGGCTGCGGCGTTTTCTGCCAACGATCCAGCAGCGGCTGCCGGGCACGCGCGCGCGCTCCCACCATCAACAGCACCACCAGGCCCAGCAGGGCGACGAACCGCGGCGTCTGCTCCACGCGCAGCTTTCCCAGGAGCGCCGTCGCCAATTGGTGCATCAACCCCAGCGTCAGCAGCAACGCGATGCCAAACAGGATCGTCGCCGCCAGGTCGTTGCCGAGCAAGGTGTCGCGAGAACGTTCGGGCAACTGCAGCAAGACATACAAGCCGAGCGGCAACTGCAGCAGACTCGGCCAGAGCATCAAGTGGGCGCCCCAGACCGCGCCGCGATCGGCATCGCTGACCCGGCCGTCACGGGCCTGCGCTCGAGCGATCAGCATTACCGCCGCACCCGTCACCGCCACCGACGCCAGGCAGAAATGCGCGACCCGCGCGAGCAGCTCGGGATCGCGGAGCCAGGCCACGAACGGCTGCGACGCCGGAGCGGCCGGTCCGCGCTCGGCGATCAGGCCCACGACAGTGAACAGCAACGGAAAGTGGTAGACCAGGTTCGTGCCGGCGACGACGGCGATCAGGGGGTGCATCCACCCGAGCCGCTGCCAGCGTCCCCAACTCGCCAGATACCAGGCCATCAGGCCGTAATAAACCAATAACTCCAGTCCGCCGAAAGCGAGGCGGCGCGGCTCGATCTGTGCCAAGGCGCTGAAGAAGGCCTCCTGGTCGAGCCACCAGAGGATCGCCCCCAAGGCCACCCCCAGCAACACACCGACGGCCAGCCCATCGAGCGACCAGCGTGCGAGCCGCCGGCCAATGGTATCGGCCAGGCCGTCGCCGCGCCGCGCCCGGGCGGCCAGCCAGATGCCAACAAACGGCGCGCCCGACGCGATATTCACCGCCAGGAGGTGCACCGTCAGCAGCAGAGCTTCACAAACCTGGAGCACGGGGAGAACCGTAAAGCGGTGGGGAGTGTCGGAACGGTCAGGGATTCACGTGGGATGGACGAGCGGCGGCCGCGGCGGCGTGCATCGCAACCGGGCGTCGGATGGCGATTATAGGAAGTGGCCCGTCTGCCGACCAACCCCCAGCGGCCGCGAGTCACGACTTCGCGCCGAAGCCGCTATCCTGCGGCCGTCGTCTGGGCGCCGGCGCCGAGGGCCGCGGTGATCCGGGGGCCGTCGCCGACGGCCGGCCCTGCGAATCGAGTTGCTGCTACGCGAATGCACGGCATCAGGTCGTGGATCGGTCCGCAGGTCCATTGACAGTCGTTCAACCCGGCACCTAGGATGCCCCAGGGTCGACCGCGATTCGCGGATCGACCCCGATCGGCGCACGCGGCAGCAATGGAAGTCCCCCGCGCCGACAGCCCGGGCGGTTAGCTCAGTTGGTTAGAGCGCCACGTTTACACCGTGGATGTCGGGGGTTCGAGTCCCTCACCGCCCATTGGTCTGGCCCGGCATCCGTGTGGCGAACGAGTTACCAGGACGCCCGGCGGCCAACGAGTTGCCGCCACGCCTGCTCGTTCGCCTGAATGTTCGTCTCCGCGTGATGCGATTCCCGCCCGCCGCGAGACGCTCCGCCAGGGCAAGTTCCGCGTGTGCCGCGATCCTTAAGTGCGCACCGGCCGTCCCGGGGGGCCCCAAAAGTGCGCACTTAAGCCAACGAATTCAATGCCTTTGTCGTTGCGCACGAACCCATACGCACAGGAACTCGAGCCGGGTGCCGGCGAGTTAGCAAATCGCGCGGGAGTCGGTCGCGTTGCCGTTATAGGGGCCGACGACCGGTGATGGGAGCCGTGTTTCTGGCCACGGCGGCAGGTCATGCAGCGGTGTCTGACACTCTCTGAG
>JAEUIK010000463.1 GCA_016793185.1 Planctomycetaceae bacterium
TTCAGAGAGATGTATCTCAGCGAGGGGTCCGGAATGGCAGTCGCCGGAGGTATCGGGGAAACGGAAGTGTCGTTGTAGAACGTGGTGATCAGTTGCTCTCTGAGCCGAACGTAGGACACACCCGCGAAAAAGCGGCACTGAGTACCCGGGCCAAAGTTCACCGACTGGCCTGCATCGAGATTCACTTGGTCATAGTCAAAGCCAACCTTCGCCGCAGCTGCTTTCAGATAGAATATGCCGGTTTGATTGACCAACTCGGACGTGGATGGCCCGGTCTGGCTGAAGGGAGAGATCCATTGCGTTGAAAGATCGCTGACGGCCACGTATTGCGAGTCACCGGTGCGCAGGTGATCCCAATTCGTTTGAATGTCCTTCCCGGAGTCGGGAATCACATATCTGGCACCCACGCCGAACCCCGGCTGAAATTTCGGACTCAGCGACTCCACCGACCACTGGGGATTTTGGATCGGATAGTAAGTGGTCACCGTCGCCCAGCCCAGATTGTCGGCCCCCGGTCGGAGATACAGCAGGCCGGCGCTGAACTGAAAGCCCGGTGTCAACTTGGGCACGAATACCGACAAGGGGGTGCCGCGACACGATGGTGCGTCACCGCAGGTGTCAAAAGTCTCGGGCTGGACTTCAGCTTCCTCGCCCGGTGTGAACTGATCAAAATCGGATGCCCGCAGCGCGCTCGACGCCAGCATGAATAGGGCAGCTATGCAGAGTAGCGACTTGTCGAAACGAGTCATCCGACCCCTTTACCGAACTGGCACCCCTTGAGCCCGTCCGCGAGCAACAATCCCGGATTACAATCCCATCGGCGACCGGGGGCCGGAGAATCGATACATTCGTTACAATCCCCCAATCATCCCCCAGTTTCGGCCCCCCTCCTGGAGCGACTGATAGCAAGCCATCAATCAAAAAAGGCCGCGTCGAACGGCTGTGAGGCGGTTTCGGGCGCGCAGCGGCGTTGTCGAACGGGCCGACTTAGGCTGCCCCGGCAAAGGCACTGCGTCGGGGCGCGCAGCGAGAATAGAGCACGGGCGGGGGGGGACGTCTCGTGGGGTTGGCTGCGCTGGTCGGGTTCTCTTGAGTTGCTCTGCCAGACCGACGACGAATTGTCGGTGTCGCGCGCGAAATTCCACCGCTGGCTCCGGGGGCCTGAGGCCCACGGCTCGAGGGGGGAGATCCCAAACTGCCGGGTCGCATCAGCCGCGCAGGAGGCGGCGCTTGATCTTGCCGCTGGTGGTCTTGGGAAGCTCCGCGACGAACTCGATCAACCGCGGATACTTGTAGCCGGCAAGCCGCTCCTTGACCCAGGTCTGAATCTCGACGGCCAGCGCGTCGCTCGCGGCGTGTCCGGGCCGGAGGACGATCACCCCTTTGATCACCGAGCCGCGCACAGGGTCGGGGTGCGATACGGCGGCCGCTTCCAGCACAGCCGGATGCTCGACCAAGCAGCTTTCGACTTCGAACGGCGAGATCCGATAGCCGCTGGCCTTGATCACGTCGTCGCTCCGCCCCTGAAACCAGAAGCGCCCCGCTTCGTCCTCGATCAGCACGTCGCCCGAGTAGTACCAAGGGCCGCGGAAGATCTCGGCCGTTTCGTCGGGCTTGTGCCAGTACTCCTTCATCATGCCGGGGTGGGTCTCGCGGCGCACGCAGAGCACGCCGGGCGTTCCCCGCGGGACTTCATTCAGGTCTTCGTCGAGCAGCTTGATCTCGCAGCCGGGTGTGGGACGCCCGCAGCTTCCCGGCAATAGCTCCTCACCGGCGCGGTTGAAGCAGTAGACCATGCACTCGCTCATGCCGATGCCGTCGAGCGGGGTAAAACCGAGCTTGTCGCGCACCGCCGCGATCGTGTCGGGGGGTAAAGGCTCGCCGGCGCTCACACCGTGCCGGAGCGAGCCGAGCCGCGCCTGCGACACGCCTGGGTCGGCGATCAACATCCGATAGATCGTCGGGGTGCCGACGAAGTTGGTGATGCCGTAGCGCTCGATCAACTCGAACCAGGCAGAGGGATGAAAGCGCCCATCGAGCGGATGATAGAGTACGACGTGCAGGCCCATCCGCAGCGCGTAAAGGAACGTCGAAGCGACGGGGAGCAGCCAGCCGAGCTCGGCGGGGCAGGCGCAGATGTCGTCATCGCGGTAGTCGTGCCAGAGGCGAATTAACGACTCGTACGAAATCGGGTAACGCTGGTAGTGGACAACTCCCTTGGGATCGCCGGTGGTGCCGGAAGTGTAAGCCAGAAAAGCCAGATCGTCGCTGGCCGTATCGGCCGAGGGAAATTCGGGATCGCCGTCGCGCACCAGCTCCCAGAAGTCGAGCTGCCCCGCGGCCAGGGGAGCGTCGGCCGAGGGAATCGCAATCAGCCGGCATAGGCTGCAGGCTTTCTGCCGCGCGGTTTCGAGCTCCGGTGCCAGGCCGGTCGTGGTCACTGCGGCCACGACGCCGGCGTCGCGCAGGCGGTATTCGATTTCGGCCGCGCGGAACTGGGTGCTCGACGGGATGAACACGGCCCCCAGCTTCGCGATCCCGAGCGCTGCGATGTAAAACTCGGGGAGATTGGGGAGCCGCAAGAGCACGCGGTCGCCGGGATTCACTCCCAGCCTGGCCAATGCCGAAGCGAAGCGGCTCGAAACGTCGTCCATCTCGAGATAGGTGAATTGCCGCCGTTCGCCGGCCGAGTTTTCCCAGCTCAGGCAGATGCGCTCGCCCCGGCCCGCCAGGCAGTGCTGGCGTGTGAGGGCGGCGCCGAGGTTATAGCGCGGCGGGATCTGCCCCCAGGGATCGCAGGGAGTATTCGTCCGGGCCTCGTCCATGGCATACCTTTCCGCACGCGGCGGGTGAGCGGCGCATCAATCGCGCGGCAGGCGATAGACCGCGTACGAATTATTGGAGTAGATCCGTTCGAGATCCAGCTTTGGCTCGCGCTCGGCGATCAGGTAGTCGAATTCGTACCTGGCGGCCAGCTCGCGCAGCCGCGCTGGGGATTGCTCGGCCAGCGAATCGAGCCAGACCCGTTCGCCCGTGGGCAGCAGCACGCGATGGATCGAGGCCAGCCGCTGCCACCAGTCCACGATGCTCCGGGCGTCCTGGGGGACGTCCTTCAGATTCACCACCTCGGCCCGGCCGGCATACCATTTGAAAGTTTGTGTCAGGCGGGGAGTCAGGAAGAGCGCCTT
>JAEUIK010000471.1 GCA_016793185.1 Planctomycetaceae bacterium
GCCGCGGGTACTTGCGGGCAAAGTCGTCGTAGACTTTCGCGGCCTCGGACTTCTTTCCCTCGGCATAGAGCGCTTCGCCACGATAGAACGTTGCCTGCGGCGCGTATTCGGACTGCGGAAACTTGGCCACGAGCGTGGCGAACGCCGCGGCCGCGGGAGCGAACAGCTCGGGATGCCCGGCCTGCGCCTGCGAGTACTGCGCAAGGCCCAGGTTCAAGTACGTGGCGGGCAAGAGATTGAACTTCGGATCGCGCCGGATCACTTCGCTGAAGTCGACGATGGCCGGCTCGTAGCGCTTGTCCTTGAGGTGGCAGACACCCCGATAATGGCGGGCGCGGCTCGCCCGCGCGTCGTCGGGAAAGCGCTCGAGAAACTTGGTCCATTCATCAGCGGCCAACTCGTAGAGCTCGCGGTTCTGCAACGCCACGGCAGCGGCGTACTGCCGCGCCGGCGCATCCGCGGCCTCGGTCGCGGGAGGAGGCGGGTCGCTGGCTGCTGGTTGAGCCAGCGCGTCAGCCGCGGGGCAGGCGCTCAGCGCCGCCGCCAGCAGAGTCGCGACGAGGCGCCAGGGGGAGGGCCCGCTCCTGTGCGTGCGCGCCGCGAAGCCTCGGCGCAGCAGCGCGCATGTACCTGCGAGCAGTGGTTTCATGGAAAGGCCTCGACGCTGTTCCGGTGTCGTACGCGCGGCGCGCTGGCCGGGGGCACTGCCCACGGCCGCGGCGGGCAATTCGCAGCGTCGACGCGGAGGGAAGTGCGTGGACCGGCCAAACCCCTGGATTTTCGCGCCCTGCAGACCCCTTTGCAAGGAAAAAGAGGCCCTGCACGCGTCACCGGGCCGCCGTGGCCGACGGAGCTGGCAAGGCAAATGCCGGCGGTCGGATCGGGCCGCCAATGCGGGCGTACCAACCCATCTCGCCATTCGTGTCGCGGCGGCGCACCAGTGCCAGGCGGACAAAAAACGAGCGTTTCTGGCCGGCATCGTCGGTCCAGGTCACGGCATACACGTTCATGAACAACTCTTGCGCGGCCCGCCGCTCGTGCCGCTCGCGCTCGTAGTACCGCACTTGGGCGCGGTCGCCAAGCGCCAGCAGCGCGCGCACCGTCGGCTCGTCGACGAACTCGCGAAGGGCTTTCGTGCGCTCCCCGCTCGCCCGGTACTTTTCCCACAGCCGCTCGTCGAATGGCTGGCGGACCTCCGACTCGAGGGTCATCTGGAACGCATGCTGCGGCTCGTCCTTCCGCAAGTATTCGAAGAACAGGTCGGCATATTGCTGCGCTTCGTAGGCGGCGATCGAGGTGCGGACGAGATTCTGGGTCGGGGCCGCCACGCCAGCCAGCAGCGCCAGCCCCAGTCCGGCCCACGCGAGTGCCCCCCCCGCCAGCTCCGGCCAGTACTGGTTCACCCGCCAGATCGCCACCAGGCTAATCCCCAGCCCGAGCAGTGGCACGAACCACATCACCGGATTGACAAAGGCCAGAAACGACAACACGCCCACCACCAGGGCGACGACCGCCAGCGCACTGACCGACGCCACGGGCACGTCGGCAGTGGGTTCGAGTGTCGGACTTGGAGATCGCGGTGTCTGCACGCAATAGGCCGCCGGGTTCGCGGAGATGCCGAGGGAGCGCACTCAGGTTGGCGCGGGTGCCGAGGCTCAAACCCTCAATTCGGCCGTTCGCGCATCGTAAGTCCCAGCTTAGCGTGTCGCCGTCGGGCCGCCAGAGTTCTCGTCGCGATCAGAATCTCCGAGGGAGCAGGCCCGCCGCCGCAAACACTGGGTACCCCAAGCGAGGGGTGAATCGGGAACTCGCCAGCTCCTGACTCGGAGTCCGGAAATGCCACAAGCGGTGAACGATCAGACCAACTCCCGCGGCGTTCGACGCGGCGTGGGTACACCGAGTCGTGCCGTTTGATTGGGAGCCGTGGCCCTTTCGTTCACCGCTTGTGAACGGACTGGGTAGCTTCTAGCCGGTCACGTGGAGCGCCGGATTCGTTGTTGGTAGCCGCCTGTAGGCAATCGGCGTGCCTGGAATCGACTGTTTATCGTCAGCAGGGGTTCGTTCGACCGGAGTCGCGCCTGGTGTGCTGCCGATGTAAAGTCGCTAAACCAATACTAAAGAGGCATTTAGATCGCTAATCGCAGCAAGTTGAAAGCGCCAGCGAAGTACTTGCGTTGTGCGTTGGGATTACCTATCAAGAGGTCCAGTTGCAGTGCGAACTGACGAAATTTCGGCGCTCGGCGCCTTCGCCACTTGTCGATCGGCGCTACGATGAACGATCTCCGACGCGGAATGTTGGGCCTGCTTGGCGTGGCGGCCCTCGCCTATGTCGTTGCTTTGGTCTGGCACCTGCAAACCGGCAGCGAACTCGGCATCGACGGACTGATGAGCCGTGCCGAGCCGGCGGATGCGGGGCCGGGTCTTTTGATCGACCGGGTTGCGCTCCTGCCCGAGCTGGACGTTGTTGGGGTGCCACCCCAACCGGGAGATCGCCTGCTGCAGGTCGGGGGCGCAAAGGTCGACTCGGTCTTGCGCTTCAAGCGCGAGCTCAAGCAATTGGCCGAAGAAAGCCGGGACCCCCGCCGCGTCGTTCCGCGAGTCAAGGATCCCGTGGAACTGGGGGCGCTCGAGGCGCGGCTGGCGCGCGTTGACCAGGAGTGGTGGGTGCCGGTGGTCTCGCGGCCCGGCGAGATGCCGGCGGCTACGGACGAGGGAGAGAGGTCAACCTGGCTGCGCTTACGGCCGCCGCCGCGGAGCGGGCTCACGCTCTCGGGGGTCTGGATCCTCTTGGCCACCGCGCTGTTGGGTTTGGCCTTGATCGTGGTCGCGCGGCGGCCCGGCGACCCCTCGGCCTCGATCTTCTATGTATTCTGTGCGGCCAGCATCGTGACCTTCCTCGGACTGTTCCATTGGTCGAGCCTGGTCGGCACTCCCTGGCTGGTCTACCCGTTGGTTGTGTGCGGCGTGCTGCTGGGACCGTTGCTGCTGCACTTGAATCTGTTGTTTCCCCGCCCGCTCTCGGTGGTGCGGCGCTGGCCCGCGTTGACCTTGGCGACGGTGTACTTGCCGGCGCTTGTCTTGCTCGGGACGATCGTGTGGCAACTCGCGGGAGTGGAACGGGTCTATGGCGAGCATCTCGCGGATGAGAGTGTCGCCACGGATGCGGTGGCCGCGCGTCTGCAGGGCCTGATGCGCTCCCTGGACGCCGCGCTGGCGCTGGCGCTGCTGTGTCATCTCGCGGCGCTGGGATTGCTGCTGGTGCGCGCCCGCAGCGGGCAGCGCGGGCTCCAGCAGGTCCAGGTGCGCTGGCTGCTGGGGGGCATGTTGGCCACGCTGCCTCCCATCGCCGGCTTGTTGTATCTGGGCCTGACCGATCGCGCCGCGTTCGCCTACGGCGGGACCGCGCGGTGGCTGGTGGGACTGACGTGGCTGGTGCTGGTGACGACGCAGGCGCTCGGCCTCAGCCGTTACAAGCTCGTCTCGCCCGGCCGGCTGGCGATTCGGGCCCTGTGGTATCTGGGGATCAGCGCGACGGCCACTCTGCTCTATTGCGGGCTCGTCGAACTGTTGGCCCCTGTGGCGGGGCGCGGGCATTTTCACTGGCTCGACGCCGTGGCCGCCGCGCTCACCGCACTGACGGTCGTGCTGGTGCTGGGGTGGTTTCGCGATCGCTTTCAGCGCGGCTGGGAGCGCCGCTACGTGGTCTATAAGCACCAGCTCGATAAGGCGGTGCGGCGGCTGAGCGAGGCCGTCGATCACCTGGTCGAGAGTTCGCAAATGGCCCGCCAGATGCTGCAGTCGGCGCGCGACGTCGTCGCCGCCGAGCGGGGCGCGGTCTATCTGCTCAACCCTCAGGAATCGCGGTTGACGCTCGCCGCGCGCGTCGGCTGGGCCGCGGCGCCCGAGTCGTTGCACCGGGGGAGCCCGTTGACGCACGAGTTGCACCATACCGGAGTGGTTTCGGCCCGCGCGGGTCTGACGGCGCTCCCCACCGCGGCGCAGCTCGAGCTCCGCGATCTCGACGCCGAGCTGGCGTTCGCCCTCGAGCGCGACGGGCTGCTGGTGGGCCTGCTCGTCCTGGGGCCGAAAACCGACGGCAGTCCGTACTCGGGCGAAGAGCGGAGCTTCCTGGCGGCGCTCGCCCGCACCACCACGCTGGCCCTCCGCAGCGCCGAGGAGAACCGGACGATCGACAGTCTGAAGGAGGATTTGCACGCGAAGATCTCGAAGATCGCCGAGCAGCAGCAACGGATCACGTTTCTGCAAGGGCAGTTGCTCAAGCGCTCGCCCACCCCGCGGCACGCGCAGCAGGCCGTTGCCGAGCCGGCGCCCGGCGACGACGCGGTGGCCTCGGAGATCCGGGGCTCGAGCCCCGCGGTGCGCGAAATGCTTGCGCAAGTGCGGAAGATCGCCGCGAGCCCCTCGTCGGTGCTCATTCGGGGTGAAAGCGGGACCGGCAAGGAACTGCTCGCCCAGGCGATTCATCGCAACAGCCCGCGGGCGGCGGGGCCCTTTGTCGCCGTGCATTGCGCGGCGCTCAGTCCCGGGCTGCTCGAGGCGGAGTTGTTCGGCCATGTCAAAGGGGCGTTTACCGGGGCCGATCGCGACCGGCCCGGCCGCTTCGAGCTCGCCCACGGCGGCACGCTGCTGCTGGACGAGGTGGGTGATATCGCGCTCGACACCCAGATCAAGCTGCTCCGCGTGTTGCAGGAGCGGGCGTTCGAGCCGGTCGGCAGCTCGCACCGCGTGCAGGTCGACGTCCGCTTGATCGCGGCCACGCATCAGGATCTCGAAAGCCTGATTCGCCGCGGCCGCTTCCGCGAGGACTTGTTCTATCGGCTCAATGTGATCAGCGTCCGCTGCCCGCCGTTGCGCGAGCGGCGCGACGACATTTTCGAGCTGGCCGTCGGATTCCTCGAGCGTTACGCCCAGCGCGCCGGCAAGCACCTCGAGCGCATCGACGAAGAGGCGCTCGACGCGCTCGTCGCCTACGACTGGCCCGGCAACGTCCGCGAACTCGAGAACACGATCGAGCGGGCCGTCGTCCTGGCCGAGGGGGAATCGATCACGCGCCGCGATCTTCCCGGCGAACTCCTGGCCCCGCGCTACCCGGCCCGGCGCGGGCAACGGGAAGAGCCTGGCGATAATCGCCACGCGATGTTGCGCACTCCCCGCGCGGCCGATTGGCAGCCGGCCGTCGCTCCCCCTCTCGACGCCGACGCCCACCTGGCGGGCGAACTGGCCATGATCGAGCGCCAGCGCTTGCTGGAAGTGCTGGCCGAATGCAACGGCAACAAGTCGCGCGCCGCGAAAAAACTTGGCATTCCCCGCAGCACGCTCTTCAGCAAATTAGCGCGGCTGGGGTTGGCGGCGCCGCGGTAGCTGCGCCTCGGGAACCGCTCGATCGGTTCCAATCATCGCGCTCGCGGCCTTCCCCTTTCCCTGGATCACGTTGCGGGCACGGATCTTGATGGGAAACCTTCCGAGCAGGGTTGAACGCTGAGTCGCCGGTCGGCGCGTCGACGATTCTAGGGGGATGTCGCCGACGTCATCGACCCGCCGGGCACGGTCACCGGAAAGAAGATCGGCTGCTGGTCGAGCGCGCCGCGGCCAAAGTCGGCGATCCACTGCTGGGTCTCGGGCGCGCGGAGGAACTCGGCGAGCTTCGTGGCGGCGCGGTGCTGCGGCGCGGGAATTCTGTCGGCGGCCGCCACGATCGCCAGATAGGGACGCCGCATCCGCGGGTCGCCTTGGACCATGAGCTCCAGTCCCCCGTCGGCGATCTTGCCATTGAGGAAGGGAATTCGACCGACAATCGCGTAGGCGTTCTCCGCCGCGGCTCGTTCGAGGAGTTGCCGGTGCCGATCGGAGGGGAGCGTGACGGTGTGCTCGAGGTCAAGTTCCAGCTCGCCGGCCCACAGCAGGTCGTGCAGCACTTCGTTGGTGCCCAGGCTCTGATGGACCAGCAGTTGCGACTTGCTCTGGATGATTTTGGCCAGCGCGGCGACGCCGTCGGTCATCCCGCGAATCTGGGCTGGATCTGCCTTGGGACCTACCCAGAGCAGATCGTTCCGGAGCCAGGGCTGGGGATTTTCGCCGAGGCCGTCGGCCACGAGATTGATGATCGTGTCGCTTGAGTGCATCGTGATCAGATCCGCCTCCCCCCGGCGGAACGGCTCGGCGATCAGATGCTTGGGACCCGTCGCTACGAGCTCGACCTCGATGCCCGTCGCCTGGGTGAAGCGCTCGGCGATCCCCTGCCAGAGCCCCGTATCGGTCATCCCGCCGATCACGGCGCAGCGGACCTTCGCTGCGGTCGCGCCGTTGTCGTGGGTTCGCATCTCGGGCTGGGAAAGCGCCGAATGGTCACGATCGCAAGCCAGTGATCCGCCGAGCGCGGCCCCCAGCAGACCGATCCCAACCCAGCGCCCCACCACGAATCGTCGCAGGTTCAGTGGCATTTCCCGGCTCCCTGACATCGATCGGGCGGCTCGCCCGGAAATCTCAGCTGGCCTGTTGACACGATCGGGTCAGGAGAGTGATACTATCCTGCCATAAGCAAGCCGTTCCCGGAAGTTTTGCTTCCGCGGCGCACCAAAAATCCCTCCTGAGGTCCCGATGCTTCGCAACCTGCCGGCTGCCACGCTGTTGATTTTCCTCGCGCTTGTTTCCGCCGCCGAAGCGGCTTCGGTCACACTCAACCCGAGCAAGGACAACACGCTCATTCAGCAGACCAATCCGGCCAATCAGCTGAGCAACGGCCAAGGGGACATCTTCGTCGGCCGCACCAACCAGGATGGGCAAGGGCCAGCCACCCTCAGCATTCGTCGCGGACTCGTGCAGTTCGACGTCGCCGGCAGCATTCCGGCCGGCGCCACGATCACCGGCGTGACACTCACGATGCGCGATGTGATGGGGCTCAACGGAGACCCAGCGGTTGGGCTGCACCGACTCTGGCAGGACTGGGGCGAGGGGGCTTCCTTCCAGAATGGCGGGATGGGGGCCGCCGCCAAGGCCAACGATGCCACCTGGCTCTATACCTTCTACAACGAGACCAATCCCGCGCTCAGCCCCACGTGGAACTCGCCCGGCGGGGACTTCAGTCCCACCGCGAGCGGTTCGGTTCTCGTCACCGATGACCTCGGAGGCGGGCAACTCTTCACCTGGTCGTCGGCCGCATCAGGCAATGCGCAGTTGATCGCCGACGTGCAATCTTGGCTCAACAACCCGGCCGGGAATTTCGGCTGGCTGTTGCAAGGGGACGAATCCCGCGGACAGTCTGCCAAACGTTTCAACAGCGGCGAATCGACGCTATCTCCCAACGTTCCCCCCGCGCTGACCGTCACTTACGTGATCCCCGAGCCTGCTACGTGGCTTTTGGCGGCGACGGGACTACTGTGCATGGCGGGATGGCGCATGGCCCTGCGGCGGGCGTAGCATGGTCCCCACGACGCGTCGGCGGATTTTCGACCGAATCGACCGTCGGCGCGGCACAGCGCCGGCGGCGCCGCGACCGGGCTTCAGCCTCCTCGAACTGCTCGTCGTGATCGGCATCGTCGGGCTGCTCGCAGCGCTGCTCCTCCCCGCCGTGCAGGCGGCGCGCGAAGCGGGGCGCCGCGCCCAGTGCGCCAGTCAGTTGCGCCAGCTCGGGATCGCCGCCCATCTGCATGCCGACACCCGGGGGCACTTTCCGCCCGGCGTCGAACAATGGTACTTCAACTCGGCCGTCGCCTACCGCGGCATCCCGCTCTTCGCGCATCTACTGCCGTACCTCGAGCAGTCAAGCGCGCTGGTGAAGTGGGATTACCAGGACCCCATCAACAACGCCAATCAGGGGGCGCAATCGAACACGGCCGTGGTGCTGCCGCTGTTGCTCTGTCCGTCGGACGTCATCCACGAGAACCCGATCACCATGGCCAGCCGGAACTGGGTCTACGCCCTCACCAGCTACGGCGGCAACGGCGGCACGCGCTCGTACTTTCCGCTCCAAGCAACCGCGGACGGCATCTTTCACACCACCGGCGAAGCCGCGGAGCCCCGGGCGAGACAGCAGCCGACCCGCCCACGCGACGTCCGCGACGGGCTGAGCGGCACCTTGCTGTTCGGCGAGCGGTCGCACGTCGACGCGAACTACCAGACGTTCAACGATGCCGGCTGGGGAGAGCCGCTCGCGCAGCAAGGCTGGTGGGGAGCATCGACCAGCCGCAAAATGATCGGCCACGTGACACTGAGCGCCTTCGCCCCGATCAACTATCGCTTGCCGTTCGCCTATGCCGAACGCGCGGGGCAGAGTCCGCCGGCCGACTCGTTCAACGCCTTTCAGGCCTACGTCGACCGTAAACTCTGCGCCTATGGCAGCGAGCACCCGGGCG
This sequence comes from Planctomycetaceae bacterium, assembly GCA_016793185.1. GTDB lineage: Bacteria > Planctomycetota > Planctomycetia > Pirellulales > JAEUIK01 > JAEUIK01. The sequence continues at coordinate 8,373 of JAEUIK010000471.1, forward strand.
GAGCGAACTTCTGCTTTGCCGACGGGGCCACGCGGTTCTTGAACACGCAGACCGACCTGAAAGTGCTGGCCGCGTTCAGCACGCGGTCCGGCAGCGAGCCGGCGCCGGTCGACTAGGGGTGCTTCGCGCGGGGCGCGCCGTCAGTTCGACGCGCCGTCGGCCGGCAGGCCGCTGAAGGTGTCGGTGCGCGAGTATTGTTCGCGGCGCGTCTGATACTTGGGCATGAACTCACCCTGCGGATCAAAGACGTACGCCTTCGACTTGCGCTCCTCGTCCGACTGCATCCGTTCGTACGCGCCTTGCGACAGGGACTGCATCCAGGCCAGCCAGAGCCGGTCCGGCTTGAGGCCGAAAAAGATCGCCGATTCGGCCCGGAACCCCTTGAAGAAGAACTCGCGCGACAGCGGCGCCATGTGCAGCGTCATCGTCAAGAAACAGAGCAACACCCACGAGGTCCAGGCCGCGAAAAAGTACCCGCCGACCATGTCGATTGGCTTCTTGAAGCGCACCTGGAACTTCGAGACGTTGTCGGTCGCGATCTTGAAGACGCCGTAAGCGATGGCAAACAACAGCCAGACCGCAATGATGTCCCAGAACATCGTGCCGGAGGGCATCTTCGACTCGAACAGCTCGGCCACCGGCTCGTAGAAGTTCGTGGCCAGCAAACCCGCGATCGTGACGTTGAAAAACGTAATCGCGTTACCCCAGAGTCCCTCGCGCATCAGCGCGGCGAACACCGAGATCATGACCACGGCGAGCAACAGCGGGAGAAGATAGCTCATGGTTGCGTTCGACCAAAAAGGTTCTGCGTCAGGTCCGTGGTCCGTTCCGGCTGGCCAGCGATTCGTGCGGCCGCGCCGTCACTCCTTCAACACCCGCATCAATTCCTGCAGCGAGGTCACGCCGCGGGCGACGAGCAAGATCCCTTCTTCTTGCAGCCCCCGCATGCCGGCCTTGCGGGCGACTTGCCGGAGCACGTCGAGCTTGGGGGTCTTGATCAAGGCGGCGCGGACGTCGTCGTTCAGTACGAGCAACTCGAAGATCGCGGCGCGGCCGCGATAGCCGATCCCCCCGCAGTCGGGGCAGACCTCCTCGCGCTGCTGCGGCACCCGGTAGAACGCCTCGACCTTGCCGGCCGGGATCCGCAGCTGCTGCAACACCTGCGGAGTCGGCGCGTACGCTTCGCGGCACGTCTCGCAGAGCTTGCGCAGCAGGCGCTCGTTCACCACGGCCAGCACGCGCGGCGCGAACTTGTCGGCCGGGACTTTCAGCAACAGCACCCGCAACAGCGCCTCGACCGCTTCCTTGGCGCGGATGCTGGTGATGATCAAGCGGTTCGAATCGACCTGCTCGCACAAGAAATCGACCGTCTCCGCATTCACCAGGTCGCGGATGCAGATCACGTCGGGATAGGCGCGGGCGAGCTTCGGCAGGACGGTCATCGGCGTCTCGCCGGCAGCCGCGTTGTAAGTCGTGGGGGGAACGTTCTCGACGGCGACCTCGTTCTTGCCGGCGTCTTCGACCGCGACGAACGACCGCACATAGCGGTCGGCCGAAGTGACGACGGCGTTGTATGTGGTCGTCAGGCCCGCCCGCGGCGGTGCCGACACGAGGATGAACCCCTTCGTCTCGGCGAGGAGCTGTTGGAGCTGCTCCTGCAGCTTGTCGCGCATGCCGAGGTCGGCGATTTTGCGGAAGGGAGTCCCGCCGGGCTCGAACAGCAGGAGCACGCGCTCGCCGGTCTTGGTCCCCTGGCTGGTGATCTGGCAGGTCAGCTTGGACTTGTCGCTTTCGATGCCGATCGAACCTTGCTGCCGGGCGCGGCGTTCGGCCGGCTTGAGCGCGGCCAATTGCTTGTAGATGGCAAGGATCGCATCCCCCGACTCGCGATCGCGCGGATTCCCTTCGTGCCAGACGCCGTCGATCTCGTAGCGCACGGCCACCGCTTGCTGCGTGTAGTCGAGCATGACCATTTCGGCCCGCCGCCCCAGCGCCTCGGCGATCAGCTCGCGGGCCAGCAAGTACGCGGGCGACTGTTTGGCGAGGTACAGGTTGGCGTTGTTCTCGGCGTCGGTTGCGGCTCCCCGCGGCACGAACTTCACCGGCGGGCCCATTTCGTCGGCGCGCTTGCGCGTGGCGTCGATCTTGATGCCCAGCGGCCGCAAGCGCTCCGAGGCCACGAACCGCAAATGGTCGGGCGTCATCACGCGATGGTGCGGCTCGACCTGTTTATTGAAGTAGTTGACGTAGCAAATCAGCGGCACGATCCAGGCCAGGAACAACAGCGGGAAGCCGACCCAGAAGATCGGAATCAGCCACGAGGCGAGGAACGCGCCCACGAAGATGAAGAACACGAGCGGGTTCCAGAGCGCGTGCCGCAGCCGGTGCTGCTGGGCCGAGACGCTCACCCAGTCGGTCGTGGCGACCCAGCCCAGGAAGACCAGCCAGCTGCTGACGATCTTGATCCAGCTCAGGTAGAAGCCGGGGCCGCGGGCCATTTTGCCCGTCTTGAGGTCGAACGCGTCCGACCAATTGATGTCGGTGACTTGCGCGTAACAAAGCTCAGGCAAAGCGACTGCCGCCAGGGCGATGAACAAGCAGATGGCGCCACGCCGCATTAGAGAATTCCGCGGGTTGCGATGCTGATGCCCTTGAGCGCCATCTTCAACGCTTCGACGTTGGGCGCCACTTCGAAGGCGGTGGCGCGGTCAATCAGCTCGGTCTCGACCAGATTCTGCAGGCTCATCGTGAAGTCTTGCATCCCCTCGTTGGCGCACATGCGGATGGCGTCCGAGAGCTTCTCGTCGTGCCCTTCGAGCACCAGCTTGCGCACCGTCGGATTGAACGTCATGATCTCGACCGTGGGGACGCGTCCCACGCCGGGCTTGATCGACGGCAGCAGTTTCTGGGCGACGATCCCCTTCATATTGAAGGCGATCGCACTTCGCAAGGCGTTGTGCATATTTTGCGGGAAGAGATCGAGAATACGACCGATCGTGGTCGGGGCGCTCGAGGCGTGGATCGTCCCGAACACCAAGTGCCCCGTTTCGGCGGCATGGATGGCCGTGAGGAACGTCTCCTTATCGCGCATTTCGCCCACCAGCATCACGTCGGGATCTTCGCGGACGGCGTGCTTCATGCCGATCTCGAAGTCCTTGACGTCCATGCCGATCTCGCGCTGATTGATCAGGCACTTGTCTTCCTCGAACACGACTTCGATCGGGTCTTCGAGCGTGAGGATGTGCTTGCGGTAGTTGTGGTTGATCCAGTTGAGCATCGACGAGATCGTGGTCGTCTTGCCCGAGCCCGTCACGCCGGCGAGCAGCACCATCCCCTGGTCGAACTTGCAGAGCTCGACCATGATCGGCGGCAGGTTCAAGCCCTCGAAGTCGGGGATCCAGTTGTTGACACGGCGGGCGACGAGCCCTACGTGCCCCATCTGCTGCAGCAGATTGACGCGGAAGCGCCAGGTCTTGCCGTCGACCTCGACGACGTGGGCAAAGTCGGCGCCGCCGTTCTCGTCGAAGATCCGCCGGTTCCGCTCGTCCATCATCGGAAAGCAGATTCGCACCATCTCTTCGTCGTCGATCGGCTCCCGATTCATCGGCCGCAGGCTGCCGTTGACGCGGACGTAGGGAGGCTTGCCGACCTTCATGTGCAGGTCGCTTCCCCCCAGCTTCACCACGCTGCGGAAGATCTTGTCGATCTCCAACTCGGTGCGCACGCGCCCGAAACGGGGCGCGGTGTTCGTCTGTTCAACAACGGCCATGGGCTCTCTCCTCTGCCGGCGGACGCGCAGCCGCTGGAATCCCGCGGACCGGAATTCCCCGGGCGGCCATCACCCGTTTGGTTTCCTCGATCGTGTAGTGACCGTAGTGAAAAATGCTCGCGGCCAGCGCCGCATCGGCGTGGCCCAGTTGGATGGCGTCGGCCAGGTGCTCGGGCTTGCCCGCCCCGCCGCTGGCGACGACCGGAATCCCGACGGCATCGCTGACCGCGGCGGTGATTTCCAGATCGTACCCATCCTGAGTGCCGTCGGCATCCATGCTGGTCAGCACGATCTCGCCCGCCCCCAGGCGTTCGACCTCGCGGGCCCAGGCGACCGCTTCGAGCCCCGTGCCGATCCGGCCGCCGTTGATGTGCACTTCCCAGAATTCGCGGCCGTCGCGCACGACGCGTTTGGGATCGATGTTGACCACGATGCACTGGCTGCCGAAGCGGCGGGCCGCCTCGCGGACGAACTCGGGATTCTGCGGCGCGGCCGAATTGATCGAGACCTTGTCGCTGCCGGCGTTGAGGAGTTGGCGGATGTCGTCGATGGTGCGAATTCCTCCGCCGACCGTCAAAGGCATGAAGACCACGTCCGCGGTGCGGCGGACGACGTCGAGGATGATTCCGCGTTCTTCGTGGCTGGCGGTGATATCGAGGAACACCAGCTCGTCGGCCCCCTCGGCCTCATAGCGCGCAGCGACATCGACCGGGTCGCCGGCATCGCGGAGGTTGACGAAGTTGGTCCCTTTCACCACCCTGCCGCGATGCACATCGAGGCAAGGGATGACGCGCTTAGCGAGCATCGCTGAGTGACGGCGGCCGTAGGTGAGGATCTGTTCCGGTGCGCGCGGCCCCGCCGCAAGCGGAAGCACGGACGCGACAAATCGTTAGTGTAAATCAGGGTAAGGGTTAGGTCAACTTGCCGGGAGCCCTGCCGAGCGCTCCCCAAACCCTATCGCCGCCAGGGCTTTCTCTGCGTCGGCCCCCCCCTTTGACGCCCCTCGGGAGATCCCCTGCGGAGCCGTGGAAACGGAGATTGAGAGCGCGGCGGGTGCGTTCGCGGTCGCCTTCCACAGCGGGGCCAGCCGTTCCCAGGACCAGGTCAGGCACCACCAGCAGAGCCCGACGAGCAGCGCCGTCCAGATCGTGACGAGCAGGCTGAGCACGAGCTTGGCGCCGAGACCGAACGCGCGGCTGCTCCAGAGCAGAGGCAGCCCCAGCACTCCCATCGCGCCAAACAACAGCAGCAGCAATTGCCACCGGCTGTCGACGACGGGGCGGTAAGGTGCCGGGCCGACGCGTCCGCAGGTCGAGCAGCGCGAGCTTCCGCGCGGGACGGCCGCACCGCAGCCGGGGCAAACGACCGAAGCGACGACGATCGGCGGTTCCATGGCGCCAGCATAGGGGGAGCGCCGAGCAGCGACAAGCGATCGCCGCACCGGGGGGATGCGCCCCCTGGCCCGGTTAATCGTCCGCTTCCGGTTCGCGCGCAGTCCGCGCGTCCGCACCACGACCTGACGGTGAAGAGGCTACGTCGTGGGGGGGAGGTCCGCGCTGCGCCGCCCAGACGCAGAGCTCGCCCTGCCCCGCGGCATTCTGACCGACAAGCAGCAGCCCCCGGCCATCGGGCGAGAACAGCAGCTGCGCGGGATGCACGACCGACGTCGGCAGCACGAGCAACTCCTGCTGCGACGGCACGCTCCACAGCCGCACGGTCCCATCTTCGCCGGCGCTGGCCAGCGTTTCGCGGTCGGGATGGAAGGCCAAGGCGTCAACACTCGACAAATGGCCGACGAGGCTGGTGGGCTCGCCTCCCCCTACCAGATCCCAGAGCCGCACGGTGCGATCGACGTCGCTGCCACCCGTCGCCAGCAGCGTGCCATCGGCCGACTGCGCCGCGCAACTCACGAGATCAATCGACGCGCGCAGGTTCTGCGTCACGGCGCCGCCGTCGCCCCGGAGGACCAGGAGCTTCCCTTGTTCCAGCGACCAGGTCGCGAACCGATTGCCAGCGAGCGGACCCCAGGCCCAGGATTGTTCGGGGACCGGCCAGGGGGCCATCCGCCATTGTCCCGCTTCGAGTTTCCAGAGTTGCGCGGTGCTCTTCCGCGACCAGGCCAGGAACGAACGGCCGTCGGGCAACCTGCACACGCCGCTCCCCTCGGGCAGTTGGGCACCCAGCTCGCGGCCGTCGGCGGACTGGCGGCGCTTCCCAGTGGCTGGATCCCAAAACTCCACCTGCCCGGCCGATGTCAGGGTGACCAGGCTCCCCTCCGCGAGGTAGCTCAATCCGCATACGGCGTGTGAATCGTCGGACGCGGGCAGTTCCGCCGGTCGAGCGGTTTGCAGCGTTCGCTCGGCGAGCAATTCTCGCGTCGCCCAGTTCCAGAATTCGACCCGGCCATCGGTGGTGCCGGCCGCCAGGGTCTGCCCGTCGGGGGCGAACGCCGCAGCCGTATAGCTGGCGGCGGGTGAACTGGCGAGTCCCCATTCGGAGGTGTTGCGCGTTTCCCAGACACGGACCGTGCCGTCGGCGCCGGCGGCGATGATTTGCGATCCGTCCGGAGAAAAATCGGTTGACCAGATCGTCGCCGTGCGTCCCAGCAAGCGCACCTGGAGTGTCTGCGTCGCCACGTCCCAGAGCTCGACCGCGCGATCTCGGCCCGCAACCGCCAGCAGCGCATCATCCGGCGAGAAGTCGAGTCCATCGAGTCGTTCGATCTGAGGAATCGAGCATGGGATGGGTTCGCGCGTGCTGGAATCCCAGAGCTTCACCACGCCCCTGCTGTCGGCGCTCGCCAACAGCTCGCGGTGCTGCGCATGTGCCAGACAGGTGACCGTATGTTCGTGGACGACCGGGAAGGTGCTCAAGCCTCCCGAGGCAACATCGCCGCTGTGCAGGTCCAAGTGGCAGGCGAAGACCACCTGGCCATCGTGGGGGAACACGATCGCCCGGATTCCGCGCAAGTAGCCGTCCCATTTTCGCACGGAGTGCGGCTGCTCGAGGTCGTAGACCTCGACGGCCCCCTCGCCGCCAATGGCCAGGAGCCGGTCGTTGGGAGAGAACGCCAGCGACCAGACGATCATCGGCATCTTGATTTCCCGGAACGGCGCGGGTGTCGCCGTCCGGCCGGCGGTTCCTGCTGCGCCGGGGTCGCTCAGCAGCGAGTCGGTCTGCCAGATGCGGACGATCCCTTGGTCGTCGGCGCTGGCCAGCAGCCGGCCGTCGTGCGAGAAGGCGATGCCATTCATCTCGCCGGAGTGGGCGGCGACCCGGGCGAGCGGCCGGCCGTGGGCCGTGTCCCAGAGGCGGAGCGTGCCGTCGTAGCCGCAGCTGGCAATCAGCCGTCCGTCGGGCGAACAGAGGGCCGTGTAGACGTCGCCCTGATGGCCGCGCAGACAGAGCCGCTCGGAGTGGCACATCTGCTGCAGCAGATACCAAGGGAATGTCCGCAGATCGAACGCGCCGGCGATTGGATAATGCCGCCCCAGCAGCTTGCGCGCTCGCGCGAGATTCTTGAGCTGGTAGGCCCGTTGCGCCAACGGCACGTCGGCCGCGTACAGTTGCCTGCGGACTTGCAGCTCCTGACGTTCGAGCGCCGCCTGCCGCTGTTCGGCGGCCTGGCGGTTCATCTCGGCCAACCGCAAGGCATTCGTGACGCGGATCGAATACGCGATCGACCCCACGAGTAGCGCCAGGGCGGCCGCCGCTGAGACCACCACCAGCGCCGCAGCGGCAGGATAGCGCCGCGCCCAGCGCAGCGTGCGCGCGGTCCGACCCAACGGCTGCGCCTCGGTCGGCAAGCCGTGAAGCCAGCGGTGCAAATCGTCGGCCAGCGCGCCGGCCGAGGCGTACCGCTGGCGGGGCTGCTTTTCCAAGGCCTTCAGGGCGATCGCGCGCAGCTCGGCAGGCGCCTGCCGCGCGACCGCCGCCGGGAAACTGGCCGGCGTCGACAGGACCTGCGCGTAGACGTCGCCCGGGCTCTTGCCGACAAACGGCGGCCGGCCGGCCAGCAGCTCGTAGAGGATCGTGCCCAGCCCGTAGACGTCGGTGTGCGGACCGATCTCCCCGCCGTTGATCTGCTCGGGCGCCATGTAACTGGGAGTTCCAGGCGACTCCCCGGTCCGCGTGAAGCTCCATTCAAAGTCGATCGCCTTGGCCAGCCCGAAGTCGATGATCTTGGGCTCCCCCGACTCGGTCAGGAGGATGTTGCCGGGCTTGAGATCGCGATGGATGATGCGGCAGCCATGGGCGTAGTGCACGGCGCGGGCGAGCGTTTCCAGCAGTTGTGCCGTCTCGCGGTACGCGGCGGCGGGGCCGGCGATCCGCTCGGCCAGCGACCCGCCGCGGAGCAGCTCTTGCGACAGGTACGGCAGTTCCTCGAACTCGCCGTGATCGAAGATCTGCGCGATGTGGGGATGCTGCAGGCTGGCGGCCAGTTCGGCTTCGTGCCGAAACCGGCTCCGCGCGCGCTGACTGGCGAAGCGCCCTCCCAGCATCACCTTCAGGGCGACCTCGCGCCCCAGCGAGAGTTGGCGGGCGCGGTAGACGACGCCGGCGCCGCCGTAGCCGATCACTTCGAGGATCTCATGCCCCGGAATGACCGGCAGCGGGGCCTGCTCGTGCTCGTCGGGAAAGATCAGTCGATTGATCTCGCGCAGCGCCGCGAACTGCGCCGCGACCTCGTCCGCCAGTTGCGGATCGTCGGCGAGCTGCCGTGCCAGCACCTCGTCCAACGACACGAGGGCCGTCAGGGTGAAGGTCGGATGCTCGATGGCCAAGGCTTCGAGTCGTTCGAGCAGGGCGACCAGCACCTCTTCGTCGCACTTGCCGGAAACCGGACGGGGCATACTCAATCCTGCGCGGGAGAATCCCGGAGTTGAGCGAACAAGCGCAACCGGGCGCGCCGCCAGCGGCGCCCGACCGTGCGGAGCGTGATTCCCAGTAGCGTGGCGGCCTCGGCTTGCGACAGCTCGTGCAACCAGACGAGATCGACGACTTCCCGCTCATCGTCCGGCAGCTTCGCGATCGCCTCGTACAGCTGTTCCAAGGATTCCGCGCGATGCAGCGACTCGTCAGGCGCCCCGCCCCCGCTGACGTTCAGGCCCGAGTCCCAACCCCCGGGGGAGGAGG
>JAEUIK010000061.1 GCA_016793185.1 Planctomycetaceae bacterium
AGCGCTGGCTGGCCGCCTGCGGTCTCATCGGCCAGGTCGTCGGCCCAGCGGCAATAGGCGTAGACGTTCGCGAACGGCTGTCGCAGGCGCCGCGGCAGCAGCCAGCTGGCGACGGTAAAGTTCTCGTAGTGCGTCGCAGCCAGCCGGCGGCAGTACGCCTGGGCCTCGTCCAGCGTCGGGCCTTGCGCCCGGGCTCCCGGAGAAGTCCAGCGTTCCAACTCGGCAGTCACGCTCGCAGCACGCATGCAGGCACCTGTTTGCCGCCGTGGCTCTCCCGGCGGTCGCCTATCTCGAACGCCAAGCATATAGTATTATGACCGCAGGACAACGAGAGCCAACGATGAAGATTCTGCTGGCAAATCCCCGCGGCTTTTGCGCGGGCGTCAACATGGCGATCGAGAGCTTGGAGCTGGCGCTCAAGCTGTTTGGCACCCCGATCTACGTGTATCACGAGATCGTTCACAACAAGTATGTCGTCGAGCACTTCCACAACCAGGGAGTGGTGTTCGTCAGCGACTTGGAAGAGGTTCCCGCCGGCGCCGTCCTGCTCTACTCGGCCCATGGCGTCTCGCCGGCCATTCGCCAGGCAGCCGCCCAGCGTAAGCTACGCCCGGTCGACGCCACCTGCCCGCTGGTCACCAAGGTGCATCTCGAGGCAATCCGCTACGCCAAGGCGGGCTATACGATCATCCTGATCGGCCACGAGGGTCACGACGAGGTGATCGGCACGATGGGAGAGGCGCCCGAGGCGATCGTGCTGGTCGAAAGTCCGGAGGATGTGGCCCGGCTCGAAGTGGCCGACACCGCCAAGCTCGCCTACCTCACGCAAACCACGCTCTCGGTCGACGACGCCACGCGCATCATTAATGCACTTCGCGCGCGCTTTCCGCAAATCGCCTCGCCGCCGACCGAAGACATTTGCTACGCCACGCAGAACCGCCAGGAGGCGGTGCGGCTCTTGGCCCGCGAGGCCGACGCGGTCCTGGTCTTCGGCAGCCAGAATAGTTCCAACAGCCAGCGGCTGGCCGAGCTGGCCCGCGAAGTGAACGTGCCGGCCTACTTGATCGATTCGGCCGCCGAGATTCGCCCCGAGTGGTTTGACGGGTCAGAGACGCTAGTCGTCACCGCCGGAGCGAGTGCCCCCGAGGTGGTGGTTCAGGAAGGGATCGATCTCTTGCGCGAACGGTACGGCGCCGAGGTGGAAGTGCGCATCGTGCGCGAAGAGAACGTGCACTTCCAGCTTCCCAAAGAACTGCGCACGGCGACCGCCGGAGCCTCGGCCTGAGAGATCCCCGGAGAAGCGGCCAGTGCTCGCTGAGCCTGGCGGCGCCGACTGCGACGGGTCGTTCCTCATGAAGATCGCCGACGTCGAATTCCACCTCGTCGAGATCCCCCGCGGGGCCACCTCGCCTCCCGTGCGCTCGCTGGTCGTGCGCTTGTCGACCGATCAGGGGCACGAAGGCTGGGGCGAAGGGGCGCTCGACTGGCGGCCCGGCGAACTGGCCGCGCGCCGGAGTGCCCTGCTGCCGGCGCTCGTCGGGCACAGCGTCTTTAACGTGGCGGAACTTGCGGCCAGCGACGCCCTGGCGACGAGCGAGCTGCGCGCCGCCATCGAGATGGCCCACTGGGATCTGCTCGGGCGCGTTCTCCAGCAACCTCTCTGCCATCTCTGGGGGGGAGTTTACCGGCAGCGCATTCCTCTGGTGGTGCGCTTGCCGGCCTTGCCGGCCGTGGCGCTCCCCGAGTTCGCGCGGGAGTTGGCCGATTGCGGGTATCCGGCGCAGATTCTCGCGTCGGGCGGCGACGTGGCGGCCGATTTGGCGCTGGCGACCAGCTTGCGCGAAACCTTGGGAAGTCGCTCTGAACTGCGCTTCGATGCGCAGGGCCGGTATCGCTTCGACGACGCGCGCCGCCTGGCCGAGGGGTTGGCCGAGCAGCAGTTCGCCATGTTGCTCGATCCCCTGGCGCCGCGCGACGCCGAGCATCGCGCGCGGTTTGCCCGGCAAAGCGAGGTTCCGGTCGGCATCAGCGCTGAGGTGCGCTCGCCACAGGATGTGTTGCACCTGGCACGCGAAGAGGGAGTGCGCGCGGTGATCTTCGCTCCCGAGCGGCTGGGGGGCTTGTCGGCCGTGCGCAACGCGGCCGCGGTGGCTGATGCCGCGGGCCTGGCGGCCGCGCTCGGCGGGCGCCCGACGCTCGGACTAGGGGTCGCCGCGCGCTTGCAGTTGGCGGCCGCGCTGCCGCGTCTGGCGATCGGCAACGAGTGCGCAGTGCCTGATCTGCGCGACGACATTCTCGCGGCGCCGCTGGTGGCGGCCGATGGCATGTTGACCGTACCGGGCGAACCGGGACTGGGAGTCACGGTCGATCGCGCCCAGCTCGAGCGGTGGCAAGTGACGTGACAACGCGCCGGCCCGCGTGCCCTACCAGCTTTGGATGTAGTTCTTCAGGTAGTGGTTTTCCATCGCCATCTGCTGGTGCTGCGTCTTGACGACGTCGCCGATGGAGATGAGCCCGACGAGCCGTCCTTCGTGCAGGATCGGCAAGTGGCGAATCCTCCGCTCCGTCATCAGTCCCATCACGTGCTCGACGCTGTCGTGGAGTTGCCCCGTAACGAGCCGCGAGCTCATCACTTCGCGCACTTCCAACGTCGTCAGAGGCTCCTGAAAACTGGCCACCGCGCGCAGCACGTCGCGCTCGGTGATGATGCCGTAGAGGCGCAGGTCGCCGGGCGAACCGTCGGGGCGGGCCTCGCCGGGCTCGGCGACCATCAACGAGCCGACGTTGTACTCGACCAGCCGTTCGACCGCTTCTCCCAGGCTCGACTTAGGTCGAATCGTGTAGACCGCGTTTCCCTTGCCGTTGAGCAGATCTTGAACCGTCATAAGCTGTGTTCCCCCACAGGCGCTGGCCACGAGAAATGATGTGTGACTGCGAACTGACGGACGCGCGATGTGCATCTCAAAGAGGGGAGAGCAAGCGATGCCGAGTCGCTGCAGAACGAGCTCCCGGCAACGGATCGCTCAGACTCTCCTGAAACCTTAACGGGCTCGCGCGTGACGGTCAAAAAAATCTGAGCGACTTCGTGACAAACGTCACGAAGTGCCGCGCGACGGCGCCAACCGCTCGCTCGATGCGCCGCTAGCAGCGACGAACTCTCTCGCATCGCCGGCGCAGGGTGGGCTGGCGTCCAGCCCCAACGCGAATACCAGCGACTCAGCGTGCTGGCAGCTCGACGATCTTCAGCCCGCGGAACAGCAGGTCGGTGGTTGGATCGTGACCCTGCAGCGAGAGCGTTCCCCCAGTTAAGCGCAGGCCCTGGCGGGGGTTTTCATGGGGAGGCCGCGTGTCGGTCCAATCGCTGACTTGTCGACCGTTCACCCAGGCGGCCATGTGCGGACCGGTGGCAATGAGCGTCATCCGGAACCACTCCAGGTCGTTCGCCACGACCTCGCGGGCATTCTGGCGGCGGTAGAAGCCCCCCGTTCCGCAATCGACCGGTTGCGTCCGATCGCCATTCTGGTAGGCGTTCTGGATCTGGCACTCGTAGCCCTGGGTGAACTCCCCCGG
>JAEUIK010000527.1 GCA_016793185.1 Planctomycetaceae bacterium
CCCGCTTCCAGCAGATCGTCAGCCTGCTGGGGGACGGGCACTCGGGGCTCCGAATTCGCAGCGCACATGTGCTGCCGGTGCGGTTTTTCTGGTTTGACGACGGCTTGCTGATCACGGCGGTGCGGCAACCCCACGCGCGGCTCCTCGGAGCCCAAGTCCTGCAGCTCAATGGTCGCGCGATCGACGAGGTGCTGGCCGCGTTCGCGCCGATTGTCTCGCACGATAATCCGATGAACGTGCGCGCCGCGACCCCCCGCATGCTGCGCGTCACCGAGTATCTCGCCGGCCTGGGACTCGCCGCCCAGACGCGGAGCGCCGAGTTGCTGGTGCGTTTGCCCGACGGCAGCCAGGAAACGATCCGGGTAGAGGCTGAGCCGTTACGCGATCGCCAGGAGGGTTGGGAGGGATGGATCGACACGCTCGGCGGCGAGGCGCAGCCGCTTTCGTGGAAGATTCGTGATCGGATGCTGTGGTTTGCCCCGACTGCCGACGGACGCGTGCTCTATGCGCAAATCAACGGGATGGGCAATCCGCGCGGCGACACCTTCAAGGCCTTCAGCGAGCGTCTCTTGCAGTTCGTCGATGCCCATCCCGAGATCAACCGGCTGGTGCTCGACTTTCGCCGCAACGGCGGCGGCGACACGTTCCTCAATCGACCCTTGATCCAAGGCCTGGTCCGCTCGCGCCTGAATCGCCCGGGCGGGCTGGCGGTGCTGATCGGCCGCGATACGTTCTCGGCTGCCCAGAACACCATCACCGAGATCGAGCGCCACACCGAGGCGATCTTCGTCGGCGAGCCGAGCGGCTCGCGGCCGAACTTTATCGGCGAGTCGGTCGAGTTCACGCTCCCCTACTCGAACCACGGCGTTTCGATCTCGGATCTCTACTGGGTCACGTCTTCGCCGTTGGATCGGCGGATGTGGATCGCGCCCAAAGTGTACGTTCCCCCAACCGCGGCCGACTTTCTCGCACGCCGCGATCCGGCGCTCGAGGCCGCCGTGCAAGGCACGCTCGGAGTTGCTCCACCGACACCGGTCGCGCGCACCGAGGTCCGAGTCAATGAGAAGCCGACCGAACCGACCGCCGCCAGCGATAGTGCGCTGGAACTGCTCCGCACCGACCGCGAGCTGGCGGACTGGACCGTCACCGAGTGGTCCGACCTGGCGAAGCCAGCGCCCGCCGGTGTGCGCTGGACCCTACGCGACGGAGTGCTGCAGGGAAGCAACCCGCGGGGGACCTGGCTGATAAGCAAAGCCGAGTATGGCGACTTCGTCCTCGAGTTCGAGTGGAAGCTCCCCGACCGGGGCAACAGCGGCGTCGCGCTCCGCGCCCCATTGCAAGGCGATCCCGCCTTCGATGGCCTCGAAGTTCAAATGGTCGATCCGCGTTACCATCCAGCCGAACAGAAACCGCAGGCCAACGAACTGACAGGCAGCTTCTATCGCGCCGTCGCGCCGACCTCGCAAGTCTTCAAGCCGAACGACTGGAATCGGTATGTCATTACCTGTCGCGGCCCGCAGATTCAAATTGTCCTCAACGGGCAGACGATCCAGGACCTGAATCTCGACGAGCAGACTGTGCGGCCGCAACGCCACGATGGCACGCTGGCCCCCCCGCTCAAGGACCGCCCGCGCCGGGGGCACATCGGCTTTCAGGAACTCAGCCGGGGGGGTGGGCAGGTCGAGATCCGCAACGTCCGGCTGCGTGAGCTTCACTAAAGCGGCGCTGCAACCGGTCGACCGCCCCACCTAATGCGATTGGTGCGGACCAAATCCGAGCGAATCGACTCTGCGTCGCACCCCTGCGATCTCGGGCTGGGTGTAGACTTCGCCTCCGGTCTGCCAACCGACAAGCCGGTCGAGCGACTCGGACCCGACGAATTCGCCGGACGCGCGATAGCCGACCCACTGGTCGGTCCAACCTTGCCGCGGGTCGGCGGGCACCGTCACCCAGGTCGCCAGGCACTGCTGTTCCGGGATGCTCCAGAGACGCAGCGTGCGCTCTTCGCCGCCGCTGACGAGCCTGCCATCGGGCGCGAAGTCGGCGGCAGTCGGCGCATGGGCGTGACCGCTCAATTCGGCCGCCAGCTTGCCGGTCGCGATCTCGAAGACTGCAATGTTCTTGCCGCGCCCAGCACAGGCCACCAACCGGTTGTCGGGTGAGAAAGCGACAAAACCGGGCATCTCGTCGAAGTGATCCCCCTCGGCCCTGAGCGTGCGACTCGCCGCGTCGCTGCCGAGATCCCAGATCTCGAGACCGGGGTCGCGCGTCCCCGCGGCGAGCCAGTCGCCACTGGGCGCGAAGTCGATCGACTTGATGCGCGAGCGGCTCTGGAGCGTCCGCCTCTGAACCCAGTCGCCGACCGAGTGGATCTGCAACAGGCGCT
>JAEUIK010000550.1 GCA_016793185.1 Planctomycetaceae bacterium
TGGCCGACGGCTACCAGATCGAGCCAGACGTGCTGCCGCCGCAGTAGTGCGGCGGGCGGCTGGCTGCCGCGGAAATGGCTCGTCGGGCTCCGGCCCGCTTTCCGCGCCGATTCCGCATCCTGGCGGCCCACGCGCATCTCACTTTTTGTCCCGAGTCTGCGAGAATCACACGGATGGAACAGCCTGCTCAGCCGCTCGTGCTACTGACGGGCGCAACCGGTTACGTGGGCGGCCGGCTGTTGCCCCGCTTGGAGCAACAGGGGAATCGCGTCCGCTGCCTGGCGCGACGCCCCGCGGCGCTCGTCGGGCGCGTGGCGGCGACCACCCAGATCGTCGCCGGTGATCTGCTGGACCCGCCCTCGCTGACCGCGGCCCTGGCGGGAGTCGACACCGCTTTCTACTTCGTCCATTCGATGGGAGCGGATCGCGATTTCGAGGCGGAGGATCGCATCGCCGCGGAGAACTTCGCGCGCGCGGCCGCTGCCGCCGGGGTGCGGCGGATCATCTATCTCGGCGGACTCGGTAACCCCGATCAGTCGCTCTCCAAGCACCTCCGCAGCCGCCAGGAAACGGGGGACGTGCTGCGGGCCTTTCATCCGCAGGTGATCGAGTTTCGCGCGTCGATCGTGATTGGGTCGGGCAGTTTGTCGTTCGAGATGATTCGCGCTCTCGTGGAGCGCTTGCCCGTCATGATTTGCCCCCGCTGGGTGCAGGTCAAAGCGCAGCCCATCGCCATCGAGGATCTGCTGGAGTATCTGCTGGCGGCGATCCGGCTGCCGGTGAGGTCGTCGCAAGTTTACGAGATCGGCGGGCCCGACCAGGTGTCGTATGGCCAGATTATGCACGAGTATGCGCGGCAGCGCGGACTGAAGCGCTGGATGATCCCAGTGCCGTTGTTGACTCCGTATCTGTCCAGCCTGTGGTTGGGGCTGGTCACGCCCCTCTATGCTCGAGTGGGGCGCAAGCTGGTCGAGAGTCTGCGCAATCCAACGCTCATCTCCAACAACCTGGCGTCAACGACATTTGCAATCCGCCCGCGGTCGCTGCGCGAGGCGATTGCCCGGGCCTTAGTCAACGAAGATCGGGAGTTCGCGGAAACGCGCTGGTCGGACGCCTGCTCGGCAGCGGGAACTCCGCGGAGCTGGGGAGGCGTGCGGTTCGGCTCGCGCCTGGTGGATTCCCGCACGGCCCACGTCGACGCGCCGGTTGCAGCCGCATTCGCGCCGATCCGGCGCATTGGCGGTCGCCAGGGTTGGTACTACGCCGACTGGCTCTGGTCGCTGCGGGGGTTTCTCGATTTGCTCGTCGGGGGAGTGGGCGTGCGGCGCGGACGCCGCGACCCCGAGAACCTCCGCGCCGGCGAGCCCCTCGATTTCTGGCGCGTGGAACTGTATGAGCCGCCGCACCGGTTGCGGCTGGCCGCCGAAATGAAGCTGCCGGGGCGCGCCTGGCTGGAGTTCGAAGTGCAGCCGGACGACCACGGCAGCACGATCCGCCAAACGGCAATCTTCGATCCGGTGGGCTTTGGCGGACTTCTTTACTGGTATGGCATTTACCCGCTGCATCAGTTCGTCTTCGCGGGGATGCTTCGCAATCTCGCCCAGGCAGCCGGCACCCGGATGCACACACCCCCGCCACGCACCGCCGAGGAGTAACCCCGTGCCGGACTACATCCACGCCTTCGCCCACGAGTTCGCGCGCCAGCGGCGGCTGATGGAGCAGGCCCTGGGCGCGCTGTCCGATGAGGATTTCTTTCGCCGGCCGAGCGCGCACGTCAACTCCGCGGCGCTGATCGTGAAGCATCTGGCCGGCAATCTTGCCTCGCGCTGGTCGGATTTCTTGACGAGCGACGGCGACAAGCCGGGGCGCAATCGCGATGCGGAGTTCGTGCTGGCGCCCGACGACACGCGGGCCAATCTGCTGGCCGCCTGGGAGCGCGCTTGGAACATCGTCGACGCGACGCTCGCCGGGCTCAGCGATGCCGATCTCGACCGCGTCGTCACGATTCGCGGCGAGCCCCATACGGTGCAGCAGGCGCTGATCCGCGGCGTGAGCCATGCCGCGTATCACGCGGGCCAGGTGCTGTACCTGGCGCGCTGGCTCGCGCCCGAAGCGCCCTATCTGACGATCGCTCCTGGCGCCAGCCGGCAGCACGGCGGCGGTCGCTATTTGCAGCCCCCGCGCGACCCGCCGGCGTAACGTACTTGTATCGAGGTGGCTGGCAGGTTATGCAAGGGTGCCTGCCGGGCGGCACGTCACGGCTCGCCGTAAGTCTGACAGCCCCGCTGCTCATTCCGGCGCCGGTCCCGTGCGCATCCGGCCGCGGCCGCTGGCGCGGTGCCAGTTTCCCTCCAACTTCAACCCGCACGCGCAGACTTCCAGCATGTACGAACCGCATCTTGCCAGTTCCACGGTGATCGACGATGGGCGCCCCTGGTACAGCACGCTGACGCGCTATCACTGGTTCGTGCTGACCGTGGCCGCTTTGGGGTGGCTGTTCGACACGATGGACCAGCAGTTGTTCAATCTGGCCCGCGTGCCGGCCATGAAGGAGCTGCTCCGACCCTCCCCCGACGTCGCGGCCCCGCAGGCAGACGTCGACTTCTACGCCGGCGTGGCGACCTCGATCTTTCTGATCGGTTGGGCGACGGGTGGGCTGTTCTTCGGAGTCCTGGGGGACCGGATCGGCCGCGCCAAGACGATGCTCCTGACGATTCTGCTGTACTCGCTCTTCACCGGGTTGAGCGCATTTTCGTATGGAATCTGGGACTTCGCCTTGTGGCGATTCCTGACGGGCCTGGGCGTCGGAGGCGAATTCGCCGTCGGCGTGGCCCTGGTGGCCGAGGCGATGCCCGACCGCGCCCGCCCCTATGCACTGGCGCTGCTGCAAGCCCTCTCCGCGGTCGGCAACATCACGGCCGCGATCATCAGTATTTTTCTGGGACAGCTCGAGCAATCGGGAGCGGTGGGACAGGCCTGGCGCTGGATGTTTGTCATCGGTACCGTCCCGGCCCTCCTGGCGATCCTGATCCGCCGCCGCTTGAAGGAGCCCGAACGGTGGGAAAAGGCCGCGCACGAACCTGGCGCGGCGGTTCAGCAGCTCGGCTCGGTGCAGGAGCTGTTCACCGATCCGCGCTGGCGGCGCCGCGCGCTCGTCGGCGTGGTGCTGGCTTCGGCGGGCGTGATCGGCCTGTGGGGGATTGGATTCTTCAGCGTCGATCTCAATCGCTCCGTCTTCCGCAAGAACTTTCAGAACGAAGCGCGCGCGGCCGGCGCGGTCGATCACGATCGCCTCTTCGTGCAGTTGGCGCTCGCCTCGCCCGACAAGCTGCCCGAGCTGCGGCAACTGGTGAAGGCTCCCGACTTGCTCGGCGCGAACACGAATCCGCAAAGTGCCAAGCTCCCGGAGCAGATCTACAACGCCGCGCTCAAACGGCACGACGCCGGGCAGACCGTCTCGTCCGACAGCGTGACTGCGGCGTTGACGGCCGAGAATCCAGAATGGGGCGCGGCCGCGGCCGAGTATCTGGCCGCCCCGCTGCCGAGCGCTTCGGTCGGCGTCGATGCCCTGGCGCAACAGATCAGGGGCCGCACCGCGAACATCGCCGGCCGCCTGACCCTCTGGGCAGGCGTGACGTCGATGATGCTCAACATCGGCGCCTTCTTCGGCATCTACCTGTTCGGCATCGTCTCGCAGCGGATCGGCCGTCGTCCCACGTTCGCCATTTCGTTCGTCCTGGCCCTGGCCAGCACGGCGCTCGTCTTCTGGACGTTCCAAAGCATCTCGCAGGTCTTCTGGATGATTCCGTTGATGGGCTTCTGCCAGCTCTCGCTCTTCGGCGGCTACGCGGTGTATTTTCCCGAGCTCTTCCCCACCCGATTGCGGAGCACGGGCACGTCCTTCTGCTACAACGTGGGGCGCTTTCTGGCAGCGGCGGGCCCCTTCACCCTCGGTTACCTGACCAGCCAGGTCTTCAGCGTCGAGAACGGCTATGAAGAGCCGATGCGCTATGCAGGCGTCGCCATGTGCGGCATCTTCCTGATTGGGCTGCTGGCGCTCCCCTTCGCCCCTGAGACCAAGGGACAGCCGCTGCCGGAATGAGCGGCGCAGTGTTTCCCGCGTTTTCGCCGTGAGATCGTCGGCGTTCTACCCGGCGTCCGGATCGGCGCGCCCCGCGACGCAAGTGGCCACGGCCAGGTCGCCGGTTACGTTCAGCACCGTCCGGCACATGTCGAGCACCCGGTCGACGCCAAGGATGATGCCGATCCCCTCGCCCGGCACGCCGACCGACGACATCACCACGACGATCAACGGGAGCGAGCCGCCGGGGACGCCGGCGGTGCCAATGCCGGCCAGCACCGACATCAGGACCACGGCGATTTGTTGCCCGATATCGAGCTGCACGTTGAACACCTGGGCCAGGAACAGCACCACGACTCCTTCGTACAGGGCGGTGCCGTTCTGATTGCCGGTGGCGCCGACCGTCAGCACGAAGCGCGAGATCTCGCGCGGGAGCTTGAGCTTTTCCTCCGCCACGCGCAACGCAGTGGGGAGCGTGGCGTTTGACGACGACGTGCCGAACGCCGTTACCATCGCGTCCGACACATCACGGAAAAAATCCAGCGGCTTCCGCCCGGTGAACGTCCAGATGACGATCGGGTACACCACGAAGAGGTGCAGCGATAGTCCCAACAGCGCGGTCAGCACGAACCAGAACAGCGTCCGCAAAATGTCGAGCCCCAGCGTGGCCGTGATCGCATAGATCAAACAGGCCACGGCGAACGGTGCGATCCGCATCGCGAAGCCGATGACCACCATCGCCACGTCGAACAGTCCTTCGAGGCAGCGGACCAGCGTGCCCGTCCGGTCGGGCGTGGCGGTGAGCGCGATGCCGAACACCAGCGAGAAGAACATCACGGCGAGCATGCCGTTCCCCTTCGAGCTGCCGTCGATGGCGCCGACCATTTCCTGCAGGGGATTCTCGGGGATGACGTCGAGCAGGGTTTGCGCCACGGACTTGGCTTTCTGGGCCTTGTCGACGTTCTCGCCCGCCTGTTGGGCGTATTTTTCGCGCAGCTCGTCGCGCTTGGCGTCGGGCAGCTTGGCGCCGGGCTGGAGCGCGCCAACGAGTCCGACACCGATGCCGACGGCCGTGAGCGACAGAATCGCGGTGAAGAACAAGGTGCGCAGTCCCACGCGTCCGACTTTCCGCAGGTCGCCGAGCTCGAGCACTCCCAGCGCCAGCGCCGAAAAGACCAACGGCAGCACCACCATCAGCACCAGGCGGAGGAAAACTTTGCCCAACGGTTCGGCCACGGCGATCGACGTCGTCAGAATCCGCGCCGGCAGCGACTGCGGATCGAGCTGCGCCAGGGCGAAGTTGACTCCCAACCCCAACACGGCGCCGATCAACAGGCCGATAAAGATCTTCGTGTGCAAGGGGAATCGACCGGTGTGGCCGGGAGGCGCGGACGACGCTGGGGAGGGGGCCGATTCGGTCATGCGGAACTCGCAGCGCTCGGGAGGAAATGCCAACGGGGTGCGGCCAGCCTACCCGGAACGGCCTTTGCTTGGCTACCGCGCCTGGCAAGCTGTGCCGAATCCGTCGACCTGGGCGCTAAGCCAAAACTCCGCCTGATTCGGGTCGCCGTCGGCCGCCGATAACAGTTCGGGCGAGGCCCGGGTTTCTTACGCGGCCGCCGTCCTCTGATAGGACCGAACCGGTGAACACTTCCAGCGGCGGAACAGGATCGGGCGACGCCGCTCGCGGCGGCTGGATGAGTCCGCGCCACGAAGCGCCCGGCGAGGCCTGGCGCTTGATCCTGGCCGACGGCTCGAGCCTGGCCGCTCCGGCGCGCGACGAAGCAGCCGGCAATCGCGCCGGACAACCGTCGGGCCCGCCGCCCCTCCCGACTCGCTTTCCGGATCGCGAGCGCGACGACGGCCTCGAGACGCTGGCCGATTATCTGCAGGACGAGGATCTGACGCTGCTGGATCTCGACCGGATCAGCACCGACCTTTCGCGGTGGAGCGCGCCGTTGATTCCCGCGCACGAGCCCGCGTTGGCAACGCCGCGCCGTGAGCGCGACTCCGAGAGCGGCGCCGCCTCGCGCGATCCGCTCGAGCGCGTCGTCGAGGCCTGGCCACTGCTCTCGCGGGACCTGCAGAACGCGATCCTCTGGATCGCCGAGCAGGGGCAAGCGGGAACCTAACCTCGGCCGGCCGAGCATCGGTGCGGCATTCGTCGCACAGACGATCGCCAACCGGGGCCGGCCAACAAGATAAGACCCGTGCTGCCCCGACCACGGTTCCTACTCTCTGACACCGAAGCGGCAGAGAAGTTTCAAATATCGCCGGCGGCCACTCACGCTGACGGGCCGACCCGGCGTTGAAGTCGTCATCGCGGGGCCCGCGGCACTACATTGTGCAAGTCGCTGCGTTCAAATCGCAGCGCTCACGGCGCGGCCGCGGTCTTCTTCACTTCCGTACTCTCGATACAGTACAGCCGCACGGCCGTGCGGATCAAGAGTTTACCATCCGCGAGGCCCGGCGTGGCGAGGCACATGTCATCGTCGGCCAGCGGATTGGTGTACAGGATCTCGAAGTCCCCTTTGGCGGGAATCACGAAGGTCACCCCATCTTCGTTCAGACAGAAGATCTTGTTGTGGTAAGCGAACGGCGAAGCGGTGAACGCTTTGCCGTTGGGGATCCGCTTCTTCGAATAGATCTGCTCCCCCGACTTGGCGTCGTAGCAGGCAAAGAACCCGCCGTCGAGGCAGACGTAGATCCGCCCGTCGTAAAGTACCGGCGTCGGGTTGTACGGGGCGGCCGCCTTCTGGCACCAGGCGACGTAGTCGTTGCTCGTCGCG
This sequence comes from Planctomycetaceae bacterium, assembly GCA_016793185.1. Taxonomy (GTDB): domain Bacteria; phylum Planctomycetota; class Planctomycetia; order Pirellulales; family JAEUIK01; genus JAEUIK01. The sequence continues at coordinate 6,871 of JAEUIK010000550.1, forward strand.
CCGTCGGCCAGCGTGATGTCACCTTGCGCGCCGGGGCGAATCGCCAGCAGCGGCTTGAACTTCCCCAGCACGTGCCCCGAGGTGACATACAGCAGGCCGTCTTGGGCGAACGGGGTGGGAATGGCGTTGTGCGACATGTTGCCGACCTCCCACAGCACCTGCCCGTCGAGATCGTACGACCGGACTTTGCCGTCGCCCGAGACGACGATTTCGCTCCGCACCGGGTTGGTCCAGACGAATGGAGTGGACCAGCCGCTCTTGTCGGTGCGCGGCGTGCGCCACAATTCCTTGCCCGTCCGTTTGTCGAGCGCCACCAGGAACGACGACTCTTCGTTATCGTTCAGCACGAGCAGCTTGTCGGCATGCAGGATCGGCGAGCCGCCGGTCCCCCAGCCCGAGTTCGTCTTGTAGACGGGCCAGCGCTGCGACCAGACCGGTTCACCCTCGACCGTCAGGCAGTAGACGCCGAGGTTGCCGAAGTAGGCGTACACGCGCTCGCCGTCGGTGACGGGGGTCTCTGAGGCAAAGGTATTCTTGACGTGAATCGAACTCTCGGGCACGCCTTCGTGAACTTGCCGATTCCAGAGCACCTGGCCGTCGTTGAGATCGAGACATACGACGCGCCACTCATGGACTTCCTTCGGGGGCTCGGGGCGCTCCCCGCCGAGATACAGTCCCTTCTTGGGCTTCTCGGTCGTGCCGCGATTGACCACCGTCGTCACAAAGACGCGATTTCCCCACACGACCGGCGACGACCAGCCGCTGCCCGGGATGTCCTGCTTCCAGCGGACGTTCTCGGTGGCCGTCCACCGTTCGGGCAGCCGGGCGTCGTCGCTGGTTCCCAGCGACTGCGCGCCGCGAAACTGCGGCCAGTTGGACTGGGCGTCAGCGCTCGGTGCAAGTGCCTGGAATGCGACCCAGATCAGGCAGGCGAAATAGCGACCCGATGCCATATGCAGAAGCTCCAAGAGGTTTCGGCCCTGGGGACGACCCAGTTTACCACGACGACCAATGGCCGGCGCGGGGGCCGGTGGCGGCCGTTTGCGAGACTGTGTGAGGCGTCTAACTGTCTGAAAACACGAGCTTTGCAGCAATTCGTCAGCCAGGGTTGCGACCGCGGCCGCCCTGCCCCCTCGGCCCACCGGACATACCACGCCCGCTGTTGTCAGGTTTTCCGTTGAAATCGGTAGAACCCGAAATAACGTAAAGGGTGGCGGACGCGCTCGCTCGCGCCGCCCGATCTTCCCCTCACCCCGAGGCAACGCTCGTGAAGCGGGAACTCGCAGCGACCTAGTCGATCCGTACGGGATCGCATGTCCGCCGCAGCTTCACTCTGGCGTCTTTAACTTTCGCGCGACGTACGCTTCTTGAGTCGCGCGCCTTGCTCAGGGGGGATTTCGGGCCATGAATCTTTTCGATGCGTTGTTGTTCGCGGGCTGGCGCTCGGCATGCCGAGGGATCGCCGTGTTCGCTCTCGCCGCGTCGTTCGCTTCCACCGCCTCGGCCACGATCATCACGTTCGGCCTGGGGGACGAGTACAGCGGCGGCGCCGATCCCGCCGGTCCGCTGGCGTGGGCGACCGCCACCTTCGACGACCTTGGCGGCGCCGGCACCGTCAAACTGAAGTTGGAGGCCAAGAACCTCTCGGGTTCGGAGTTCATCAGCGTCTGGAACTTCAATCTCGATCCGGCGCTCGACCCCACCCAGCTCGTGTTCTCGGCGCCCATCAAGACCGGGACCTTCGCCGCGCCGTCCATCTCGACCAAAGTCGACGCCTTCAAGGCAGGCCCCGCTCACGGCTTCGATATTCAGTTCTCATTCGCCACCAAGGCCTCCGACCGATTCGGCGCGGGGGAAAGCGTCGAGTATACGATCACAGGCATTCCCAGCTTGACGGCGAGCTCCTTCAATTTCCTGAGCGCGGGAGGGGGCGGTGCGGGAAAATTGCTGACGGGAGCGCACATCCAAAGCATCGCCGACGTTGGCTTTGGCAGCAGCGGCTGGGTCACGATTCCCGAGCCTTCCTCGTTCGCCCTGGCAGCGCTTGGATTGCTGGCGGGCGCGACGCTCGGTCTGCGGCGAAAGAGAGCCAGGCCCGATGGTTCGAGCCGCGCATGAACGGCAGCCTGGATTCGCCGGTGAAATCGCCCGCCGCTGAGATCTGAAAAAAATAAGCCGGCCGGCGCCCGCGGGAGGGTGTCACCCGTGGCGTCCGACCGGCTTTCTTGGCGGCTTACCGGCCTATTCGGGAATCAAGACGGTGTCGATGACGTGGATGACGCCATTCGAGGCGGGCACGTCGGCCGTCACGACCTTGGCGTCGTTGATCTTCACACCGTTGGAGGCGTCAATCTTGACGCTCTGGCCCCCAACCGTCTCGGCGCTCTTCAGTTTCACCACGTCAACGGCCATCACTTTGCCGGCCACCACGTGATACTTCAGGATCGCCTGCAACTTGGGGATGTCCTTGAGCAGGGCCTCGACGGTCCCCTTGGGGAGCTTGGCGAAGGCCTCATCGGTCGGGGCGAAGACCGTGAACGGGCCATCTCCCTTCAGGGTGTCGACCAGGCCGGCCGCGGTCAGGGCCGTCGCCAGGGTCTTGAACGATCCGGCCCCCACGGCGGTATCGACGATATCCTTGGCCGGGGCCGCCGCGGCGGGTGCCGCCTTAGCTCGGGCGTAGGCCACTTGGTGCGATTTGCAGGTTCGCCCACGAGCCTGCACCTGATCCACCGTCAATCCTCCGACCACCAAAGCTAAACCGAGAACTAGAAACGACTTCATGACTGTGCTCCTATCCTGATCTGAACCACGAGAACGGGCCGAATCGAGTGGTTTTCACTCGCCAGCATAAAAATTCGTCCAATTCGTTCAGATCATAGCGCCCTTCGCGCGGCTGACCACTCCCCCGGCCGGGAAAAACCCAACAGCCTCGCGAAGATGGGCCCCAGCAGGTCCCCCCGGGCTCGGTCAGCGGTTACACTCGGTCCGCAGGTTTAACTACTCGGAGGTCCCATTGAGGTGCTCGGTTATGCAGTGTCGTGGTTGGCGATGCGGGGTGTTCGTGCTGGCGTTGGCGGCGTTGGTTGCCAACGCTGCGCTGGCCGAGGAGATCGCGATCGAGCGGGTCTTTGGACCGGAAGTGCCAACCGGCAAGTACAAGCATCCCGCCTCGATCAATCAGCTCGCCAATGGCGATCTGTATCTCGTCTACTACGGCGGCGAAGGGGAATACGAGGGGGACACGGCCGTCTACGGATCGCGCCTGGCGGTCGGGTCGAAGCAATGGACCCCGCCGGTCAAGGTGGCCGATACGCCGCACCGCTCCGAAGGGAACGGCGTGATCTGGCAGGCCCCCGATGGCAAGGTCTGGCTCTTCTACGTCGTCCGCTATGGCGACACCTGGTCGACCTCGCGCATCCAGGCCAAGATCTCTAGCGATGGCGCCCAGACCTGGAGCGACCCGATGGTCGTCGCCTGGGAAGAAGGCACTATGGTCCGCAGCCATCCCATCGTGCTCGCCGACGGCGACTACCTGCTGCCGGTCTATCACGAGACGGGGCACGACACCGAGAAGGTCGGCAGCGACACGGCGTCGCTCTTTCTCCGCTACAGCCCGAAGGATCACACCTGGACGCCGACCAACAAGATCCATTCGCGGATCGGCAACTTGCAGCCGTCGGTCGTGCAGTTGACGCCCGAGCACCTGATCGCCTACTGCCGTCGCGGCGGCGACTACGAGCCGACCACGCGGGGCTGGATCGTCCGCTCCGAGAGTCGCGACGGCGGCCGCACCTGGAGCCCCGGCGTCGAAACCAAGTTCCCCAATCCCAACGCGGCGTGCGACTTCATCAAGCTCCAGAATGGCCACCTGCTGCTGGTCTATAACAACAGCCAGGTCGACCGCACCCCGCTGACGGTGGCTATCTCGACCGACAACGACCAGAGCTATCCCTACCAGCGAGACATCGCGACGGGCGATTTCGATTACGCCTATCCCAGCGCCATTCAGACCCAGGACGGCAAGATCCACATCGTCTACACGTCGCATGCCCGCACGGTGATCAATCACGCCGTCTTCGACGAGTCGGCGATCACGGGCAAGAAGTAAAGCGTGTGAACTGCTCCCGGTAGCGGTCTTCTGTAGCCGAGGCCAGCTACAGAAGACGTTAGCGATCGAAGAGATCCAGCTAGAACTCAATCTCAGCGAAATCCTCGCCGATGATCGTGTTCGGAAAAATCTTCCGGGCGGTCTCGACGCCCACCGGATCCACGGCGTCGACCATCGGGTTGAGGTGCACCAGCAGCAGCTTGCCGACGCCCGCGGCCTTCGCCACTTCGGCGACCGGCGTGATGGCGCTATGCCCGGTTGTCTCGGCCCAGGCTTGCATGTCGTCGGCGAAGTAGCACTCGTGGACCAGGAGATCGACGCCGCGAATCTCCTCGACATAATCGGCGTCGGGCTCGGCGGTCGTGTCGGTGACATAAGCCAACGAACGGTCGGGCCAGTCGAGCCGAAAGCCGACCGAGCCCCCCGGATGGTTCAGCGGGAACCATCGCAGCGTTCCGCCGCCGGCCAGCGGTACCGGTCCCGCCAGCCGGTGAAAATCGCAGGGAGGTTTCACCGGAAAGAGCGGCTCGGCGAACAGGTGCTCGTCGATCGCCCGCAGCGCCCCCTCGGCGGCATGCACGTTCGCGCGCTCGCAGGGGCTTTTCCAGAGCACGTCGATCAGGAACGTGAGTCCCACGATGTGATCGAGGTGCGCGTGCGTGACAAAGACATCCAGGTGCGGTGTCTCGAGATAGTCGCGGACGCGGAACATGGCCGTGCCGGCGTCGAGCACCACGCCCACCTCGGGCAGCATCAGGCAGGCGGTGTGGCGGCGATTGTTCGGATGGTAGCCGGTTGTGCCGAGCAGGATCAGTTTCATGGCGCGCGGACCGAGGAACAGGCGGGACGCCCCCCGGGCGAAGTTCCGGTCTTGCTCGGCGTCCTGGCGCGGGCGGGTTCGCAGCGAACTCGCTCGGCGCCTCACGAGGCCATTATGCCTGAATGCCGGCCTGGATGCTCGCGCATTTGCGACAGGCCTCGTCGGGCGCGATTACTTCGCCGGTCCGAACAGCCGCTGGAACTGCCGGTCGATCTGTTTTTGCACCTCACCCTCGACCGCCGCGCCGGCCGCGTTGCGGATGAACTGCGAGCTCACCTGCTGCATGGCGACTTCGTCGATCTTGGGGCGGTTGAGCGTGCCGCCGATGGGGAGGCGAATCGTCTGGTTCTGGATCGCGCTGCCCAGCCGGTTGTTGCCGATCCACTTCGGCGGCACCGGCATCTCGGCCATCAGCGAGACCGTCTGATCGAGGCCCACCGAGCCGTAGGTGCGGATGGTCACGTCGGGGAAGACGAGCTCGAGGCCGCGATGGTACACGCGCCCCTCGACCAACCGGAAATCCACCACGCTTTCGCGCTGCAGCTTGGCCGTTCCCGTCCGATTGAAGAGCACCGCGAGTTCCTGAATCAGGTAGCCCGGGCCGATGTCGACAGAGTGGACGGTGAGCTTGCCGGCGACGTCAGCCTGCTTGGGGCTGGCAACCGGAATGGCTGCGCCATCCAACTGCACCGAGAACGCGCCTTGGGCCTGGGTCACGCCCGCCAGGACCGGCGCGACATACTGCAGGGCCTGTGCGCACATCTGCGGCGTGATCTGGATCCGTTCGGCCACGCGTCCCGGGGCGAACGTCAGCAGCATGGGAGCCGGAGCCAGACGCACCTGCGGCGCGAGGTTCACGCGTCCCCCGCTGGCGGTGACCGAGATCGGTTGCACGCGCAGCACGCCGTCGGCTAGCGCGGCGTCGGCCGTGCCCGACCCCAGGCCGAGACCATACACCTGAATCGATTGCCAGCCGAAGCCGGCCTGGCCGGTGAGTTGCCGCAGCCAGATGTCGGAGGCGGGGGGCGGCGGAGCGGCCGGTTCGTTGACCCGCGCCGCCAGCGGCAGAGCCGTACGACGCGTCCGGTCGATGGCCACCACCTGGTCGATCGGCGCCGGACGCGTGGGCTCGATCACCGGCGGGCGGAGCGGCCCGCGGAACGAGAACGCCCGCGTTTCGGCGCCGGTCACAATCACTTCGCTTCCGAGCACGCGTTGCCAGATCGGTTCCAGCTTGGCCAGGTCGTAGCGCAGGTTGCCGTCGAGCGCCAGGTTGCGGCGGTTGGCGAGATCGTTGATCTCGCCGGTGGCCGCGAGTCCCAGCGCGTCCGATCCGAGCTCGAACGACGTCAGCGTGATCTTCTGCGCCAGGCGGTCGTGGCGACCGCGGCCGGCGAGCCGGATTTGCGGTTCTTTCCAAGGTTGCTTGCCCGGCACGCCGAACGAGACGTTCCGCGCGGTCGACTGCCAGCGCGCCTCGGTGGTCGAGCCGGTTCGCGACAGGGCCACCTCGCCGTCGAAGTAACCGCTCAGCTCGTGCTCCGACTTCTGCGCCGGATCCTGCAGCCAGCGGCTGAGCCGGGCCAGGTCTCCCTGGTAACGGGCGAGGCCGCGAATATCGGCCGAACCATCCTCGTTGATCGCCCAGACGACGTCGTCGGCCTGGATCGAGACGCCGCTCGACTTGAGCGTCACCTCGCCGATTTCCAATCGGCGGCGATCGCCGGCCCAGTAGGCCGAGCCGGTGATCTCAGCCTCGGGTTCGTCGATGTAGAAGCCATGTCCCCAGCCGCGGACCCGTCGCAGCTTGGCCGTGAGTTGTTGCACGTTGACCGTCTTGGGCGACCAGGTCGCTTCGGCAGCCAGGGTGCAGTCGCCTCCCACCTCCCAGCCGGCGGGGATGTCGAACCACGGCTCGAAGCGGGGCTGCCACTTGGCCAGGTCGCCTTGCAGCCGGATTTCGAGCGGCCAGAGGCCCGCTTCGCCGAACTCGGCGACCGGACCGAGGAGCCGCATCGTGAGCCGGTCGCCGCCGGCCAGGACCTGCAGTTGTCCCTGGTCGACTCGATCGACGCTGCCGTCGCGGAGGTCGCCGGCCACGAGCATGGCAACTTCGAGTTTGCCCTCTTTCCAGGCGGGGCGGTTCGGCCGGGCGAGCGCGAAGTCGTTGACCTGCAGCTCGGCGTCGGCTTCCCAGCGCCCGTTGCCGTCCTGCTTCCAGGTCGAATGCACCCAGCCGCTGCCGGCCAGATCCAGATCGCCCAGGTCGACAAACCGGCCCAGCTCTTGCGAGAGCCGATCGAGATTGTAGGAGCCGCTGATCTGGCCGGCCTCGGGCGTGCCCGAGCCTTCGAGCTCGAGGAAGTCGGCCTCGCAGTAGATCCGATCGATGACGGTCCCGGTCTTCGATTCATGCGCCGCAAACGCGATATGGACCGGCTTCTCCCAGCCGAGCCGTTTGCCGTCGCGCTGGGCGACGAGCTGCGTGGTATTGATCTGGCCCTGCCACTCGTGGCCGTCGATCCAGGTCTTGCTGCCGGCGCCGCCGATGATCGGCTGGCTCTTCACGTCGATATTGACGAGCCCGTCGATGATCTGCGTATCGTCGCGGAGATGGACGAGGTGCGGCAGCGTGCGGGCGAGTTCGGCCAGCTTGATCTGGCCTTTGACCGTATACGGTTGCTTGCCGACCGCCGCGAGCCAGTCCTTCGAAGTGTCGAGCGTGCCGGTGATACTGGCCGTTCCCAGATCGCAGTTGAGGTTCATCCGTTCGATCTTGAGCTGATCGCCCTGCCAGCTGGCGCGGCAGGGAATCTCAGCCTGGGCCAGCTTCAGTTCGTCGTCGCCGAGCCAACTGCCGGCGGCGCGCAGATTCGAGGTCTTGATGATTCCCTCGAGCAGGGCGTCGCGCGGGCTGTTGCTGGCGAGGTTCCAATGTCCGTTCAGTTCCGACGTGAGGCGGCCATCCAGTTCGGCGCCCGGCGAGAAGTAGCGAACGATCCCGGCCGTCATGGCCAGCGGGAAGTTCTGCGTCTTGACGACCCCCTTGGCCAGCCGCGGCTTGTTCGGTTCGGCGGCCGGCACGTCGCAGACGACGTCAAAGCTGCCGGTCGCGGTGCCGGCGCCGGCGACACCCTTGGCACGGCAAGCGATCGCGCCGGCGGGTCCAGCCGGGACCGCCACGGTGGCGTCACACCCCGAGAGCTGCCATTCACCGGCGTGCAGCTTGTCGATGACGGTTACTTTGCCGGCGACAACGTCGAGTTCGACGCACTGATCGGTTGGCGGCTCTTTACTGTTCAACCAGTTGCGGAGGACTTCTTCCACGTTCGTGCCGTCGTCGGTCAGTACGACGCGCACGTCGGGCTGAACGAGCTGGAAGTGGCCGAGCTGCGTGCGCTGCGTCAACAGCTTCCAGAGTGCGCGATCGCCCTGGATCTGTTGCACGTGCAGCACGCGGTCGCCGCGCTTGTCGAACACCTCGAAGTTGTCGATCGAGACCGCCGACAACCAGCCCAGGCTCGCGCCGGACGACGAGACGCGACCGTTCACGTCGGCCACACTGGCGAGAATCTTGTCGCGGAGCGAGGTGTGCGCGACGAGCATCGGGGAGAACCACCCCAGCACTAGCAAGCCGCCGACCATGCCGAGCGGCAGCCAGGACTTGCGGCGCCGACGGGTGGAGACGTCATAGGGATCGCGCACCAGCGAGCGGCGGCGCGTGCGGCGCGTAGAAGCAGTGGACATGCTGGCACCTCTTCGGCGGGTCAGTCGCAGGTGGGTCGGTTCGTACGGCGAGGCGGATTGTAAGGGAGGCAGCGCTCTCGTACCCAGAGCGGTTCTGCGGTCAACGTTGGCGGGAGGCGGCGCGGTTCGCAGCGCGACGACGCGTGTCGGGCGCGCGGCACGCCCGAGGCCGTCGTCAGATGTTTAGATCGGCAAGCGCCGCGCAAAACGCCAGATCATCGCCGGCGGAGAATGTTGCCGAGACGGCAAGCGGCTGCCGCGCCAGCAGTGCTATCTGCTGGCAATCTCGCCCGGCGCGCTGGAGTGTAAAACTGATTCGCGCTGAAGCGCGCGGATCAAGGTGATCCGACCATAAACCGGCCGGACTCGAACTTCGCGCAAAGAGTGCCGCAGAAACGGCGAGGTGCGCACGTGACTTACTCGCGGTCCGGCTGACAAACGTGGACCGTGGACCATCAGATTCTCGGCGGCCGTCGCCGATGCGCTTTCGCGGCTAAGGCTTTCCAGGCGTCTGCGAATTGGGTAGACGGCGATAGGCGATCGCCCGCCGTACAGCCGGCGGAAGCTCCGCGTCGGGGCCCTTTGTGGCATACCAGAGGATTTCGTTCAGCTCAAAGTCGTCGACGCGATCATACTCGCTGAAATCCATCTTACTCGAGCGATCGGCGCCGTAGGCCATGGCCGTGTTCTTGGCATTGAGATCGATCCGCGCCGGCATGTGCGTATAGCCCGCCAGGTCCGGCTCATCGGTAAAGCAGCCGAACATCGGGTTAGCGGCCGCATCGTATTGGCTGAGAGGCGAGAGCCCCAGAATCAACTCGATCGTCCGCAACATGCTGACCGTCGTATATTGTGTGCTATCGATGTGCTTGCGCCGCGAGTAGGGGCTGATCACGAAGCCCACTGTCCGATGGGCATCCACATGATCCGGCCCGTTCTGGGCGTCGTCCTCGATGACGAAAATCGCCAATTCCTTCCAATACTTGCTGTGGGACACAGCCTCCACGAGCTTTCCCAGCGCCAGGTCGTTGCTCGCCACGCACGCCTCGGGCGTAAACGCTCCGGGCGTGGTGCCTGACGTATGGTCTTCGCCGAGACTCATGACAATGAACCTCGGCAAGTTGTCGTTCCGCTCGAATTCGCGAAACTCTTGCAGGAAGACGTCGACGTTATCGGTGTCTCGACTCCGTGTTCCGGGGACCTTGGGGACGCCGTAAGCCGCGCTCATATGTCCGACGAGCCCGGGCACGCCACCCTCGACCGTCACGGTGCCGTCGGGTTGGCTCACGCGCCGCCCGTATTCGCCGTAACTGCGATACGAGAGGCCCGCTCGGGCGCACGCATCCCAGATATACCCCGATGGCGCGCGCGACAGATTCCCTTCGTCGTCGTCGTCGACACCCTCGCGCCCTGAGTAGGTCAACGTCCAGTCGCGCGCCACATAGTCGGTATTGTAGGCCATGGTCGACCAGGGATGGCCGTCGCGCGACACCTGCCCGTTGCAGTACAGGTTGTCGAGCAGCACAAACTCGTCGGCAAGCTTGTGGTGATTAGGAGTCACCTTCTCTCCGAACATCACCAACGAGGGATCGCCGTTACCGCGCGGCAGGTCGCCCAGCA
>JAEUIK010000605.1 GCA_016793185.1 Planctomycetaceae bacterium
AATACCACGTTGTACCAATCGCGAGGACACACATTGAAACTCGACAGGAAGGTCTTCCGGATCAGAGAGTCATCCAGTCTGCCTTCCCTCCGGCTCAGTCATGAGCCTGCAGTGGCCAAAGAATGCGGGATGCTCGCGGGCCAATCAATTGGGCCCGCCGCTCATCACGGCGGCGCGTCCGCGGTGGATTTGTCGTGAGCCCCGGGGCTCGCGACGCACCACACTTCCCTTTTCACTTGGGTGCGCAATGTTCGCTCACCCAAGCACCTATCGAACGAACACATCTTAACGGCGGACGGCACGCGGTCAACCGATCGAGAGTGACGGGCTAACCGAGGGGAGCGCGCGGTCTGGGTGTGGTCGCGCTTGCCAGGAGCGCGCCACTCGGCGCGGTCGATAACCGGCAGTGGGCTTTCCGGCCACGCACCGAGATGCTCGGCGTACGTCGTTAGGCCGGTTGCGCGGCAAGCGCGGCGCGGACCTTTTCGAGCTGGCCGGCCGAACCGAGCATCTGGTTCTTGTGCTTGATGTACTTGGCGTACTCGGCCATGAAGGGCTTGCCCGGCGTCCGCGGGTCGAAGTCGGCCGGCTTGTCGCGGAACATCTCGCGATAGACGGCGCACCAGATCAGGCGACCATCGGTATCGATGTTCACCTTGGTGACCCCCAGCTTGGCGGCCGGGAGGTACTGGTCTTCCTTGACGCCGCTTGTGTTGGGGAGCTGGCCCCCGGCGTTGTTGATCCGATCGACCCATTCCTTGGGAACGCTGCTCGAACCGTGCATGACGAGCGGGAAGCCCGGCAGCAGTTTCTGGATCTGGGCGATGCGATCGAAGTGCAGTCCTTGCGAACCGGTGAACTTGTAGGCGCCGTGCGAGGTGCCGATCGCCACGGCCAGCGAGTCGCAGCCCGAGCGCTCGACGAACTCCACCGCCTGGTCGGGATCGGTGAGGCAGGCGTGTTCGGCCGAGACCTGAATATCTTCCTCGACTCCGCCGAGCATGCCGAGCTCGGCTTCGACCGACAGCCCGCGCTCGTGGGCGCGTTCGACCACGCGGCGGGTGATCTCGATGTTCTTGTCGAACGTCTCGTGCGAGGCGTCGATCATCACCGACGAATAGAAGCCGCTCTCGATGCAGTCGTAGCAGACCTCCTCGGTGCCATGGTCGAGATGGACGGCGAAGATCGCGGCGGGAAAGACATCCTCGGCCGCGCGGATCATCGCTTCCAGGAACCGCTTATCGGTAAAGCCGCGGGCGCCGCGCGAAATCTGAATGATGAAGGGTGCGCTGGCCGCCGGATCCGCCGGTTCGTCGTTCGAGTTGATCTTGCCAAGGTTCCCCCGAAACAGCCCGACCGTCTGCTCCAGATTGTTGATGTTGTACGCGCCGACCGCGTACTTGCCGTAGGCTTGCTCGAAAAGATCCTTGGTCGTGACAATCATCGGGTCGCTCGCTTCTGAAGACCGGGCGGGTCGCTTGCCAGCAGCGGCCCTGCCCTGGAGGGACAAGGGGGACGGAAACTGATACGGCTCGTAACCGTAGGCCCCAGTGGTCGCACGGGGCGAAACCGTGCTAGCACGAGGGCGAAAGCAGTGCGAGGTCACGAACTTCGGATACCAGCCGCCTGCCGAGCCTGATTCTATGCCTGAAGCGGCGGGGGGCCAAGCGGCTGCGGGCGGGCCACCCCCAAAAAACTTGCCAGCTACCGGTTGGCCACGCCATCCCCAACCATCGGCGGAATGCGAGTTTAGGCGGGCGGGCGCCGCGCCGGCCTGCGTTGCCTCGAACCGGACCTCTCGATAGAATCCCCCCTCCGCTCCGGGCTCATTTCTCCCGGCCAGGCGGCCCTGTCCCCGTCGAGAGTCAAGGAAGACCATCGATGTGCTCCCAAGCGCTGGCCGCGGCGGCCCCGTTGAGTCCGTTTGAGCAGCTCCGCTACGGACGCGAGATCATCCAGATCGAGGCCGAGACGCTACAGCAGGTCGCAGCGCGCCTGGGCACTGACTTTTGCCAGGCTGTGGATCGCCTGCATCGCTGCCGCGGCAGCGTGATCGTCAGCGGCATCGGCAAGGCGGGCCTCATCGGCCAGAAGATCACCGCCACGCTCGCCTCGACCGGCACCCGCAGCCATTTCCTGCATCCGGCCGAGGCCATGCACGGCGACCTGGGGCGCGTCCATCCCGACGACATCGTGCTCCTCCTGTCGCAAAGCGGCGAGACCGAAGAAGTCACACGGCTCCTGCCCTGGTTGCACAAGATTCCCGTGGCGATCCTGGCCGTCACGGGGCGGCGCACCAATACGCTGGGACGTTCCGCCCACGTCGTGCTGGAGTTGGGGCCCGTCAAAGAGGCCTGTGCGCTGGGGCTCGCCCCCAGCACCAGCACCACGGCCATGCTGGCGATCGGCGATGCGCTGGCGCTGGTGGCCAGTCGGATGCGGGATTTTCGCCGCGAGGATTTCGCCCGTTTCCATCCCGGCGGCAGCCTGGGCCAGCAGCTCAGCCAGGTCGAGGATTACATGCGGCCTCTCGAAGAATGTCGCGTGGCTTCCGACGCCCAGACGATTCGCCAGGTGTATATCGAGTTGAGCCGCCCCGGGCGCCGCTCGGGCGCCATCATGCTGGTCGACGCCGCTGAGCGGCTGTCGGGGATCTTTACCGACAGCGACCTCGCCCGGCTTTTCGAGAGCCGCCGCGACCAGGAGTTCGACCGGCCCATTCGCGAGGTCATGACGCCCCGGCCGCGGACCGTCGAACTCGGCTCGCGCATGACCGATGCCGTGGCGATCATGGCGGAGCGCAAGATCAGCGAACTGCCTGTGGTCGACGGCGGCGGCCTCCCGGTGGGGCTGATCGACATCACCGATATCGTCAGCATCATCCCAGAAGAGGCGCGGTGAAGTTTACCCAGGCCGCAAGGTCGGGCCGCGCCGACGGTTGGCGCGCCGCCAACCGTGAACTCCTCCCCCCGCTCGAGCCGTAGAATGAAACTCCACGACCGTTGTCAGCCGATCGAACTGATCCTCACCGACGTCGACGGCGTCTTGACCGACGGCGGAGTGATCTTCGACAACCGCGGCATTGAATCCAAACGCTTTCACATTCGCGATGGACTGGGCATCAAGCTCTGGCAGCGCGGAGGGGGGAGATTCGGCATTATCACCGGCCGCAGCTCGCACGTCGTCGAACTCCGCGCGTCGGAGCTGGGGATCGACCTCGTGCGGCAGGGAAGCGAAGACAAGCTGGCCGTCGCCCGCGAGATCTGCCGCGAGTCGAACGTGCGGCTCGAGCAGATCTGCTATGTCGGCGATGACCTGCCGGATCTGCCGCTCGCGCAGCAGGTGGGCCTGGCCGTGGCCGTGGCCGATGCCTGCCCCGAGTTGCGGGCCGCGGTCCACCACGTGACGGCCGGCGTGGGCGGGAGCGGGGCGATCCGCGAAGTCGTCGAGCTGATCCTCAAGGCACAGCAACGTTGGGCCGAGTTGATTCGACCGTACGGTGTCTGATTCCGCACATCTCAGTGAATGGTCGCCGTGATCTTCCGCTTCACCCGTAGCCTGGCCAGTCTGGCGATCCTGATCGCCGCCTACTGGGTGTACGCGTTGATTGCGGTGCCGTTCATCGAACCCGCGGCTGGCGGACCGCGCAGCCGGACGGCGACACCCGAGCAGATCGCCGACGCGCGCCAGGCCCGCTCGCACGAGCGCAAGCAGCTCGAGAGCTGGTTTCCACCCGGCTCCTGGGAGCTGAGCACCGAGATGGTGCTCGAGACGCCGCGCGGCAAGCTGCTGTTGAACAAGTACGAGATGCTGCCCGACGGCTGGTTGAAGTTCCGCCCTTGCACGATGGTCTTCATGCGCGAAGCGGCGCCCGGGGTGAGTCCCGGCGCGACGAGCCACCCCGTGATCCTGCAGGTGCCCGAGGGGGCGGAGCTCAAGTTCGACGAGCCGCCCGATCTGCACCACGGCAAAATCGGCAACCTCGTCGAGGGGCGGCTCGTGGGACGCTTCACGATCCGCAGCGACCAGAAACTCCCCGGACCCGCCGACGATCTGCTGATCGTCGCGCGCGACGCCGAGCTGCGCGACAACCGCGTCGTCAGCAACCATCCGCTCGAGTTCCGCTTGGGACCGCACCATGGCTCGGGACGCGACATCGAAATCGATCTCGGCGCCGGCACGATCGGCGCCAAGAAGGAAGAAGGGGGCCTGCACCTCGAAGGAATCAAATCCTTCATGGTCAAGCGCGAAGTGGTGGTGATGCTCGACGTGGGGCGCGGCGATCTGCTGGGTGGCAGTCGCCGCGAGCCCGCCGGACCATTGCCCGGCGTCATCCCTCCCATCCCGCCACTGGGCAAGTCCGCGCCTCCCGCAGCCGGGCCCCCTGCCGCCGGTGGGCCGAGCGCCGACAAGGAGCTGCCGCTGCGGATTGCCTGCCAGGGACCGTTCCGTTTCAACATGGCGGCGCTCGAAGCGAGCTTTGAAGACAAGGTCGACGTCCTCCGCCTGAACGAGGGGGGGCAAAGCGATCGGCTGCAATGCCAGCGGCTGTCGATGTTCTTCGCCTCGAGCAATGCGGCGCAGCACGCCGCCGCGGAATCGAAGTCCGGATCGCTCGGACGGCTCGAAGCAGTGCGGCTCGAAGCCCACGGACAGCCCGTCACCGTCGAGTCCCCCGCCAACGACGACGAAGCGGTGGGCGAGATCCTCCGGTACAACTTGCAGACGCGCGAGATCTCGCTCGAGGGCAAGCACCCGGTGATGCTCCGCCGCGGCAAGAATCGCATCACTGCGCCGAAGATCGAGTTCCGGCCGGGCGAGGAGGGGCGGTTCGGCAGCTTCTCGGCCGCAGGTCCCGGGTGGATGGAAGGCACAGCTCCCGACGATCCACAGCGCCGCTTCTCGGCCAGCTGGAAAGAGCTGCTGAGCTTCGGGCCCGATGGGCCGAATCATGTCTTTTCGCTGCGCGGCGACGCGCGGGCCGAGATGATCGGCTACGGGGGTCTCGAAGCCAAGGAGATCCACGTGTGGGTCTTCGAGCAGAAGCGCGCGGCGGCGATGCCGGGCCTGCCGGGCCGGCATCGCGCGGCGCGACCCCAGGCTGGGGCCAGCCCGCTGGCGAATCTCCCCTTCACGCCGCAGCGGATGATGGCGACGGGCAACGTTCGTCTCGATGCGCTGCAGATCACGGGGCGCGTCAACGAAATGCAGATCTGGTTCAAGCCTGCGCTGCCGGCGATTGCGACGCTGCCCGACGGCCGGACGGTCGAAGAGCTTCCGCCGCCGCCGGGATCGCCCCGCACGCCGGCCCCCGCCGCGCCGCAACTAGGGGGGCTGAACTCGCGGCAACGGTTCGGCGTTTCCGGCAAACTGCTGCAGGCCGAAGTCCA
>JAEUIK010000683.1 GCA_016793185.1 Planctomycetaceae bacterium
AGGTAGTGTGGTGGGGTGGCCTGCTGGGCGTCTACGACGTGTATCTCTTCGACGGTGCGACGGTGACGAACCTCTCGCAGACCGGCACCCAGAATCAGTTTCCCAAGATCGACGGCAACCTCGTCGTCTGGCAAGGCAAGAACGGCAACGACCTGGATATCTTCGTCTACGACGGCACCAGCGTCTTTCCGCTGACCGACAACGACTACGACGACACTTTGCCGCAAATCTCCGGCAATCATATCGTCTGGCAGTCGCTGGCGGGCGGCACCGACATCGAAATCATGTCGGCCTGGCGCGCGCTGTTTGGCGACGCCAATTTCGACGGACTCGTGGATGGAGCGGACTACACGCTGTGGGCCGACCACTATCTGCAGGAGGATGTCGGTTTCTCGCTGGGTGATTTCAATCAAGATGGTCTGGTGGACGGGGCCGACTACACGCTCTGGGCCGACAATTACCTCGAGTCGGATGGCGCCTTCGCTCCATCGCTGGCGGCCGCCGCTGTTCCGGAGCCGGCGAGCGCGGCCCTCGCGCTGCTGGGCGCCGGCATCGGGGCTGGAATCTGGGGAGCCCGCCGCGCGCGAGCCAGCGGAAAGTCCGCATGACGTTGTGTTTTGACCCGCAGGTGGCCGTCGACGCGCTCGGCCAACAGGACCGCAAGCTCGGCCGACTGATGCAGCGCGTCGGGCCGTTCCGGCTCGAGCCGCGCAAGAAGCTCGAGAACCCCTTTCAGTCGCTGCTCAGGGCGATCGTCTACCAGCAGCTCTCGGGCAAAGCGGCGGCCACGATCCACGGCCGGGTGCTGGCCCAGTTCGATGGGCGCGGCGGACCGAAGCCGGAGCAGATCCTGGCGGCGCCGGAAGAAGCGCTGCGCGGCTGCGGTTTGTCGCGCAACAAGGTCGCGGCGGTCAAGGATCTGGCCGCCAAGACGGCCGAAGGGATCGTGCCCGATCTCCGCACGCTGCGCCGGCTCGACGACGAGGAGATCATCGCGCGGCTTGTCAGCGTGCGCGGCATCGGCCAGTGGACGGTCGAGATGTTGTTGATCTTTCATCTCGGCCGCCCCGACGTGCTGCCAACCAGCGACCTCGGTGTCCGCAAGGGCTACATGCTGACGTACCGCAAGCCGGAGCTGCCGACGAAACAGGAGCTCATCGACCATGGCGAGCGTTGGCGCCCCTATCGCTCGGTGGCGAGCTGGTACATGTGGCGCGCCACGGAGATCCTGCGCGCGAAGCCGCAATCGGCCGATCCCCCCGCGACGAAGTCGAAGCGCGCATCAAAGCGCTCATGAGGCGGGCTTAGGGGGCTGCTTGCCGTACTTGGCTTCGTACTGGGCCGCGAATTCCGCCTCGCGCTCCGGATGGCACGCAAAGCACTGCGAGTCTGGGCGCTCGTGCTTCTCGCACCAGTCGTCATTGGCCTTGAAGCCAGCCACGAGCTTCGGATCGCAGAGGGCACAAACCTCCTCGGGCACGCCATGTTCGTCGCACCACCACGCGCCGTGCGCGTGCCCCGTGTGATCAGGGGCCGCGTGATCATGCGCTGCGTGGTCGTGTCCCGCGTGGTCATGGCCCGTCTGGTCGTGTTTCGCGTCCGCCATGGGCTGGGACGATGAACCGCAGCCGACGCTGCCAGCCAGGGTCAACGCAAACAGGAGCGAAAAAAATGACTTGATGCAGCGCATGGAAAGTCCCTTCCGGATGGATGTCAGGGGGAGAAGTGCGAACCCGCTCCGACCAGTTCGCGCGTCTCGACGGAGGGCGTCGGTCGGCGGAACCAGTCTCGGGGAGATTGAAACAGCACATAGAGCACGCGGAGGACCAACAGCGACATGATCATCGCGCCGATCACGCCGCCGATGACGACGGTCGCCAGCGGTCGCTGTACCTCGGCACCCATCCCGGTCGAAAGCGCCATGGGGAGGAAACCGAGGCTGGCGACCAGCGTGGTCATCAGCACCGGGCGGAGCCGTGTCACCGCGGCTTGCGTCACGGCCTCGTCCAGCGCCAGCCCTTTCTGCCGAAGCTGGCGCACGTACGAGACGAGGATCATGTCGTCGAGCACCGCCACGCCCGACAGGGCAATGAAGCCGATCGCGGCGGAAATCGAAAAGGGCATGTCGCGCAGCCACAGCGCAAAGATCCCGCCGACCCACCCGAACGGCACGCCTGTGAACACGCGAAGCGCGTCCACGAGATTGTTGTAGGTCAGGTACAAGAGCGTGAAGATCAGCACGATCGCCACGGGAACGACGATCAAGAGACGCGTGCGGGCCCGCTGCAAGTGCTCGAACTGCCCGCCAAACTCGACGAAGTAGCGCCCCGGCGGCAACTGCACCTGGTCGCGAATCCGCCGCTGCGCCTCGGCGACGAAGCTGCCGACATCGCGGCCGCGCACGTTCACGGAGACATTGATGCGCCGCTGCCCCGATTCGCGCGTGATGGTTGACGGGCCCTGCACGACGCGAATCTCGGCCAGGCGCTCCAGCGGCAGCCGCTCGCCCGAGAGGGTGGGAATCAGGATCGAGCCAATTCCCG
>JAEUIK010000693.1 GCA_016793185.1 Planctomycetaceae bacterium
GCCCCGGATCATCCGCTCCGCGGCGCCGAGATTCTCGCCCGCCTCGGCTATCCCGACCACGTGATTTACGCCATCAAATCGCACGCCGATTATTTGACCGACTGCCCCCGCGTCTCGCAGCTCGACAAAGCTCTGTACGCCTGCGATGAACTGGCGGGCTTCATCTCGGCGGTGGCCAAGATCAAGCCCGAGGGGGTGATTGGGCTCGAAGCCAAGAGCGTCCGCAAGAAGCTCAAACAGAAGGGCTTCGCCGCGGCCGTCAAGCGCGAGGACATCGACCGCGGCGCCGCCGACCTGGGCGTCGACCTCGACGAGCATATCCAGTTCGTCATCGGAGCCCTGGAACAAGCGGCCGAGTCGCTCGGCCTGGCGGGGAACACCGGGGCTTCTCCCTGATTTTGCCCGGGGGCCACGCCTGCAGTGCGCCTGTCGCGATCGCGGGCGAGAAGGTATGGTTGGGAGTTCGCCCCCGCGGGCGACTCTGGACCCGGTACCTCTTGGCCTCGACGATTCCCTGCGACACGACCATGGATCCTGCTGCCCAGTACGACGAACTGCTCACGCGCGTCCGCGAAGCCTTCTTGCTCACCTCGACCAGCGCGCTCCTGAGCTGGGACGAGCAGTGCTACATGCCCCCCGGGGGCGCGGCACACCGCGGCAATCAACTGGCCCTGCTGGCGGGGCTGCACCACGAGCGACTCACGCATCCTCGAATCGGCGAGCTGTTGTGCGCGCTGGCGGACTCGAGCCTGGTTGCCGATCCGCTCGCGCCGGCCGCGGTGAATGTTCGCGAACTGACGCGCACTTATCGGCGGCTGAGCCGGCTGCCGCGAATGCTGGTCGAAGAGCTCGCGCGGACAATCCCGTTGTCGCAGCACGCCTGGGTCGCAGCCCGGCGCGACAACAAGTTCGCCGATTTCGCCCCCTGGCTCAACAAGATTCTCACGCTCAAGCGCCACGAGGCCGAGGCGCTGCTCGACGACAGTTACGGGCCAGGCGCCACCCTCTACGACGCCTTGCTCGACGAGTATGAGCCCGGCGCCCGCGCGGCCGATATCGCCGAGCTCTTCGCCGGCCTGCGCAACGAGCTCGTCCCGCTGGTGACGAAGATCACGCACGCACGCCAGCAGCCGAACCGCGAGCTGTTGCGCCGCGAATTTCCACTCGACCGGCAGCGGCTCCTGGCCGAAGAAGCCGCCCGGGCGGTCGGCTTCGACTTCCACACGGGGCGGCTCGACACCGCGCCCCATCCCTTTTGCACGCACATCGGGCCGGGGGATCTGCGGATCACCACGCGCTTCAAGACCAACGACTTCAACGATTCGTTCTTCGGCGTGCTGCACGAGGTGGGGCACGCGCTCTATGAGCAGGGGCTCGAGCCCGAACACTACGGCACGCCGCTGGGCGAGGCGGTTTCGCTGGGAATCCACGAATCGCAATCGCGCTTGTGGGAGAACGCCGTCGGACGGAGCCGCTCGTTCTGGCAGCACTTCTTTCCGCGTGCGCAACGACTGTTCCCCGACGCGCTTGGCGCGGCCACGCTCGACGAGTTCTACTTCGCTGTGAATGAGGTCGAAGCGGGACCCAACCGCGTGCAGGCCGACGAGGTGACTTACAACCTGCACATCATCGCCCGCTTCGAGCTCGAGCAGGTGCTCCTGACCGGCGAGCTGCCCGCGGCCGACCTGCCCGGGGCCTGGGCCGAGAAGTATCGCCACTACCTGGGCGTCACGCCGGTCACCGATTCGGAGGGGTGCCTGCAAGACATCCACTGGTGCGAGGGACTGCTCGGCTATTTCCCCACGTACACCCTCGGCAACCTGTACGGCGCGCAGCTCTTTGCCGCGGCGCGCCGGGCGCTTCCCGATCTCGACGTGCAGTTCGCGCGGGGCGAGTTTGCGGGGCTGTTGGACTGGCTGCGCGAAAATGTCCACCGCCACGGCCACCGCTTCCGGCCGACCGAGCTGGTCGAGCGCGCGACGGGCGAAAAGCCCTCGCCGCGGCACTTCGCCGCCGCCCTGGCCGCCAAGTTCGCGCCGCTCTACGAAATCTCGCTGTAGTTTGAAGTCAAGCATGCCTGCCTGACCTACGCAACTCAACGTGCGAGCCGGGGACCTCAGGTCCCCGGAGCGGAAGCGCGTGGCAGCATCGAGCGCCCTTGGGCTCCCCGAACCTGAGATCCAGGGCTCGAACTTGCTAGTTGGCGCTCGGAGCGTTCAGACTTCGCGGACGCCAGGCGATCGTCTTGAAGCCCGGGCTCGAATAGCCGGCGCGGCAGTTGGGATGCTGCACCCGGAAGTCCTCGAGCGCACGCTCCGTCACTTCGGTGTCTTCGAACCAGAGTCGCTCGAGCGTACCGCAGTCGGCGAGCCGCTCCACACAGCGATCCGTCACCAGCGCGCTGAAGATCTCCAGTTCGCGCAGCTCGGGCAATTCAGCCAACTGCGCGACCAGCGCGTCGCCCACTTCCGGCGTGTTGAGTGTCAGCACCTTGAGCCCGCGCATCTGCGCGAGCGCTGCCAGTCCCCCTTCGCTGACTGAAGTTTCCACCAGGTGCAACTCCTCGACGTGCGGCAAGCGCGCGACCGCGGCCAGAGTGGCGTCGGTCACTTCGCAACCGGCGAGCCGGATCCATGCGACATCGTGCCAGAGATCGAGTCCCAGCGAGTGCACCAGCCAGGCGGGCAGGGGGCTGGCGCGACGCGGATCGAGGGCGCCATCGGCAGTGACCTGGAAGTCGTAATAGACCTGGCTTCGTCCCCCCGCCAACGAGCGGATCAGGTCGCGCTGCCGGGTGGCGCGATGCGCGGTCCACCCCAGCGCGAGCGCGCAGCAGGTCACGGCCAGCAACAGTGCTCGCAGGCTCAACCGTGGCAATCGCCGAGGGGAAACAGGGCGCGACATACAACTCACCGTCGGAAACTAACGGAGCGTCATGTACCAGCCTACTTGCCCGCGCGTGGGGTTACAGCGGGGAGCTGGCTGGCGAATGTAGCGGCGCGGCGTGCCCCGCGCGTGCGGCGCACAGCGACTTCGAGCCCCGCTTCGGTCTTCTGGCACCAGTCGTCGAGCCGGGCGAGCCACTCCAATGCTTTACGGTCGTGGACGACAAAGGTTTCGACCTGTTCCTGCCGCATCGTGGAAGCCATCCGGCGCAGCGCGGCGGCCTGATCCAATGCCCGCAGCGCCAGGTGATCGAGACGTTCGGCGGTGTAGGGTTCGAGGGTCATGGGGAGTCTCGGTGATGGGTCGGACCTGGACTATTTTAGACAAAATTATATACACAATTACAGCGACTTCTGCCGGGATAGTCCAGATATTTCTCGTATTTAAGCCATAATCGACCCGCCTCTGGGCTCGTAATTTAGACCAAATTTTAGATTGAAATCTGGCCGGCCGACTCTTACCATGCACCTCACAAATACTGTTCGTATGTTCAGTATTCGTCTGGCCCCTCCCAATCCATCGAGCCGGAGTTCGATCCCATGGCGACTCTGCCTGCCCGCTCTCGCCCCGTCCGTAAAACCAGGCCCCGCACCGCACCCACTCCCCGCTGCCGTGCGGCACTCTGCGGAGTCTCCACGACCGGCTCGGGCTTGCCGCTGCGCGTGCTGGTGCATGGCGCCGACGGCGTCGGCAAGACGTCGTGGGCCGCGCACTTTCCCAGTCCCGTTTTTCTTTACCCGGCGAGCGACACCGGCCTCGAGACGTTATTGGATCGGGGCCGTATACCCCCCGTGTCGCACTTCGAGCCCATCCACCAGTGGGAAGAGGTCGGCGAGCACCTGGGCGAGTTGCTCGATTCGGCCCACAACCATCGGACGGTCGTCATCGACGGACTCGGGGGTCTCGAGCGCCTCTGCCAGGAGCGCGTCTGTGTCCGCGATTTCGACGGCGACTGGGGCGAGCTGGGCTTTCATGGCTACCAGCGCGGGTTCGACGTGTCGGCAGCGGAATGGCGCAAGATGTTCGCGGCGCTCGAAACGTTGCGCGTCGAGCGTCAGATGGGTGTGGTGCTGCTATCGGCCAGTCGAGTGGTTCCTTTCCGCAACCCGGCCGGCGCCGACTACGATCGCTACTGCCCTGACCTGCATGCCAAGGCGGCGGCGGTCACGCAGCGTTGGGCCGACGTGGTGGGCTTTCTGCAACTCGTGCCGCAGGGAGCGCAAGTGCCTCGCGCGCGGCGCGCACGCACGGAAGCGCGCCTGGCGCGGATCCTTTCGGTCGAACGTTCCCTGGGGCACGAGGCCAAGAATCGCCCTGGACTGCCGGGCGAGATCTCCCTGGGAGACGATCCCCAATCGGCCTATGCCGCCTGGGAGCGCGCGCTGGCCGAGTGTGATCGGGGCGCCGCCTCGGCCGGACTTCCTGGTCGAGCCCGCACTTGCCCCTTGCGGCAGCCCGCGTCGGGCTGAGGCGCGCCGCGCGCGTCCGCCACGGCCTTGACTTGAAACAGCCTGAGATGCCCCCCCGCGAGAATACACCCAGGAGCCGCCGCGATGATCGCCCCTGAGATTGTGTTGGAGATCCGCCGGCACCTGGCCGAGGCGAAACTTTCGCAGCGGCAGATCGCCCGGCTCACTGGGATCAGCCGGGCCACGGTCGGTGCGATTGCCAGCGGCCGGCGCCCCGACTACGAGCCGCGCGTCCGCGACGATGAGCCCGAGCGCCCGCAAGGTCCGGCGGTGCGCTGTCCCGGCTGCGGGGGGCGCGTTTATCTCCCTTGCCGCTTGTGCCGGGTGCGGGCGATCAAACGCCGCGAGCGGGAACGCCAGAAGCACCTGGCGCGGTTCGTCGCCAGCTGCGCGCGGAGCTGAACGGAGCCGCGCGATGTCGCCGCGCCGCGCCGGTTTTTGCCGGGCCGGCGCGACGCGATTATCATGGGTCGACCTCGGGCCCCCGGGGCACCGCGTGCGAGCTAGCGGGCCGGCCGCGCTGCGGAAGCGGACAGCCCCTTCGTGCGCGAGACTGGTCATGACCCCCTCGACAAGCTGGCCTCGATTGCCGCTGCTGGCCACGATCGCGGGGGCATTACTCGGAACGGGATCCTGGGGGGCAACGACCGGCGCC
>JAEUIK010000713.1 GCA_016793185.1 Planctomycetaceae bacterium
CGTCGGGCTGGCAGCCTGCGGTGGTGGGCGCGTCGCCAACTCGCCGCCCCAGGTCGAGGAGCTGCGCGAACGTCGGCCCTCTCCAGAACCAGCGGCGGCCGACCGTGACGTTGAACCTGGCGGCCGAGAAACGCCGGCCCAACAGCGTTCGCACCGCCTGCACGACGGGGATCGCCACGAATCCTTCCGGGCGGACTTGGTCGAGGCACGACAAGAGGTTCTTACGCCCCATGCCGGGATCGATCAGGATCGAGACGGCCCCCGCCTTGAACAGCGCAAATACCAGCGCGACGAACTCGTAGCTCGGGCGTACGAGCAGTGCCAACCGGGTTCCGGGCCGAACTCCCAACTGCCACAGCCCGCGGGCGAGCAGATTCGAGTCCTCTTCGAGCTGCGCAAACGTGTAGCGGCGATATTGGTACTTGCCGCCCGAATCGTGGCCGGCCGGCACGATGACCGCCACGGCGCTGGGCATGCGCTCGGCGATCGCCGTCAGGCGCGAGGCGATGTTTGCCGAGCTGAGAGTCGAAACTGCCACGTGGGTTTTCGCAGGTTCAGGCAGGGGGGAATCGTCACCGATGCGATCGAGATCACCGTGGAGGGCTGTGCCGCGGACGGAGGACATCCAGCAGCGATGCGGCCAGCTCGACCCTCGGAATCGGCAATGCGCATCGTCGTCGAACCATCGAGACGGTGCGCGGCCACAGGTTCGAATTTAGCGGTGCTGGCGCTGTTGCACCAGCCGCGCAAGATAGTCGATGACGAGTTGCCCGATATCGAGCCCGAGTTCCAGGGAAGTCGCTTTCCAGCCAGGCACCGCGTTGACTTCCAGCACGTGCCAGTCGCCCGCGGGGGCCTGAATCAGGTCGACGCCCGCCAATGGGGCGCCGACGGCCTCGGCGGCGCGATGGGCCAGACGGAGGATATCGGGCTCGAGCTCCCGGCGCTCGGCCTCGCCTCCCAGGCTCAGATTGGTGCGCCAATCCAGTAGGTTGCGTCGTGCGAAGGAGATGGCCCGATCCCCAATCAGGAGGACGCGGAGGTCGAAACCGGGGTGGTCGATGAACTCCTGCAGGTAGAGGACGTCCCCCTGTTCGACGAGCTGGCGGAACTTCGTCTGCGCCGCGGCCCGGTCGCCGATTCGGGTAACGCCGCGTCCTTCGGAGCCGAAGAGAGGTTTCAAGACCGCGTCGTGGCCAAGCGCTGCAAAGGCCGCGAGTCCCTCGGCCACCGTCTGGCACACGAAGGTGCGCGGAACCCGCAACCCGGCCGCCGCGAGTCGGGCCGTGGCCAGGAACTTGTCGACGGCCACCTCGATGGCGCGCGGAGGATTGACGACGAGCACTCCCTGGCCCTCCAGAATGCCCAAGAGATCCATGCGGGCGACCACCTGCTCGAGCGAGCCGGGGGGCATCGTGCGGACGACGATCACGTCGAATTCATTGAGCGTTGTCCGACCGCCGGTCTCGGCCAGAGTCGACACGACCTCAACGCGTCCCCCCTGAATTCGTGTCGCCAGGTCGCGATACGAAAGCGCGACGATCTCGTGCGCGCCCTGCGAAGCGCGGCGCAGGTCGGCCAGGTACCAACTGTCGGGCGAACAGAGTACGCCGCATCGCATATCACAGGCCAAATCAGCCGGCAGGGGCGGGGCGGAAGCGAGCACTTCGGCCGACGCTGCCCCCTGTGGTGCGGCGGCCACTGGAACTCCGGCTAGTCGCCGAAGGACTGATCCAGCACATCGAGGCGCATTTTGCCAAAGCGCCAGCACTTGCCCGAGTCGTAGCTCACCAGGTTGATCACGGCCGGACTGAACAGCAGCGGATCGATCTTGTAGAAATCGTGTCCCGCCTCGGCAAAGATCTCGCCAAACGGCCGGCCAAACTGCGATGACGAGCTGCTCGGGATGCGCGGACCGAGCTCTTCGATCTGGGCGTCGGCGCCGCGCGTCCAGATGGTGACTTCGCCGCCGTACAAAATGGCATCGTTCGTACGGCCGAGCGCCGCGAGATCATCCCGGCCAATCGGCGGGAGCGGGGCGATGCCATGGGCGCTCTCCAGCGTTCCCAGGTCGAAGCCCAACTCGGCCATCTTGTGAATGGCCGTCTCGACCGAGCGCGCCACGACCTGCACGGCGCCGGCCAGGCTCGCCGTGGGGACCAGGAGCAGCGTCAGCGCCTCGGGCGCGATTCGCACTTGCTTGGCGATATCAGCGCAGACCTTGGCCGGGGGTATCTTGCGGCCCTCAATCACGCCGACCGCAACCTCCGCGACCTCGTCGAAATCGGGGAGCGCCTCCGCGATCCGCTCGAAGATGGGCTCCTTCCGCGCGGCGGCACGAATAGGACCCGAGAGCATGCCAAAGTAGTTCCCGTCTGAAATCCGCCAGCCGGCATACTGTGACGCGAGGCAGGCCAGCACCGGATGGTCGGTGACAATCTGCACGCGCGGCCCCCAACTCCCATTCTCGATCGCCTGGCAGATCGCGACGTGCCCGAGATCGGCCATGCTCGCCTCGGAGAGCGCGCAGCCAGCGCGGAGTCCGCCGGCGATGTTGATCCCGCAATCGATCATCATTGCGCCCGAGTCGGACTCGAGGCACTCGATCCGGAGCTCGTCGGCCAGGGGCAAGAGGGCGTCGATGAGGGCGGCCGCCCGTTCGTTGAGTTGCATGTTGGTGGTTTCTCTTCGGCGCTAATGCCGGTCAGCAGATGTCCGCACTGCTCATGGGGCGGCACTATCATGCCTCGCCGGTGGGGGGTGAGCAAGAGTGGGGCGCCGAACGGCCGCACCCAGCGTGTCGGCCGATTGTGGGCCCGGGGCGGTCGACTTAGAATCAGCTCCCCGGGGAGCGCAGGTTTCGGGGATTGGCGGCGGCGTTCGCGGCGTTCATCGAATGCGACCCTGCGGCGTTTCGCTCGCTCGCCGGCGGAAGGAAGATTTGTGCCTAGCCTGACCGTTGAGAATTACATCAAGGCGATCTACCAGATCGGCGTGGGCCAGCCCAGCCAGACGGCCGCGACGGGCCAGATCGCCTCGACGCTCGGCGTGTCGCCGGGAAGCGTGACCAGCATGCTCAAGACCCTGGGGGAGAGCGGCCTGGTCACCTATACCCCGTACGAAGGGGTCCAGCTCACTTCGTCGGGCAACGCACTGGCCCTGCGGGTGCTCCGACGCCACCGCCTGATCGAGTTGTTTCTGGCCAAAACGCTGCGCCTTTCCTGGGACGAAGTTCACGAGGAAGCCGAGCACATGGAACACGCGGTCAGCGACCTGCTGGTCGACCGCATCGACGACTACCTGGGACACCCCGAGGTCGACCCGCATGGCGATCCGATTCCCCGGGCGGACGGTTCGGTCGACGTCCGTGACGCCCGGCCGCTGGTCGAATGCAACGTGGGGGAGAAGTTTCGCCTTGCCCGGGTGATCGATCAATCGCCGCAATTTCTCCGCTATTTGACCGACGCCGGGCTGACCCTGGGGACCAGCGGCGAGGTGCTCGGCAACAGCAGCGAATCGGAGACGCTCGAAATCCGCTGCCTGGGGAAGGCCATCACCTTGGGTCATACGGCCGCCGCCAAACTCCTGGTGACCGCCGTCGACGAACGCTGAGCCAACGCGGGGTACTCGCTCGCGCGAAAGCTGCCGCCAACGCAGCGTCAGGCGTCGCTCCCCCGGTAGCGAATCGGGCACCCCTTTTGACGTGCCGGCTGTGACAGCGTAGAAAAGGGGGGAGAGGGAAGCCCTCTCCGCACGGCCCCAGATGAGGGGTCCACGCAAAGGAGCCCTGTGAACCTGGTCAGGGACGAAAGTCAGCAGCCATAAGCAGTCAGCTTTTTGTGCAGTGGACCTCTCATCTGCGGCCGTCGGGCGGGGATACTCCACCGGCGAGTTTGAACGGCCAGCTAGCGGGCCCAGCGGGAGAATTCTCCCCAGCGCCCGGCCGCCGAGTCGCATTCGCCGGTCGATTTCAGCTTGAACCACCTCGGCAGTTCGGCGGCTTTCCATGGACGGTCCCAACCAGGGCGACGACCTCCTGCCGCGAGATTCCGGTGCGGTGACGCCCGCCGCGGGTGGTGGCCGCGGATACGTGGTGGTGGCGCGGCGGTATCGGCCGCAGTCGTTCCACGATCTGGTCGGCCAGAATTCCATCAGCCGCGCCCTCTCGAACGCGATTCTGGCCAACCGCGTCGGACATGCGTATCTCTTCACCGGCGCCCGCGGGGTCGGCAAGACGTCATCGGCGCGAATCCTGGCCAAGTGCCTGAATTGTGTCCAGGGCCCGACTCCCACCCCCTGCAACGAGTGCGATATTTGTCGCGCGGTGAGCGTCGGCGAAGATGTTGATGTGCTGGAGATCGACGGGGCCAGCAACCGCGGGATCGACGAGATCCGCGAGCTCCGGCAGAACGTCAACGTGCGACCGAGCCGGGCCCGGTTCAAAATCTACATCATCGACGAAGTCCACATGCTCACCACGCCCGCCTTCAACGCGTTGTTGAAGACGCTGGAAGAGCCCCCGGAGCACGTCAAGTTCATCTTCTGTACCACCGAGGCCGAGAAGATCCCGATTACGATCCTGTCGCGGTGCCAGCGCTTCGACTTCGCGGGCATCGGTGTCGGCGAGATCGCGGCTCGGCTCCGGCAAATCGCCGAGAATGAAGGGGTCGAAGCGGAGCCCGAGGCGCTCGAATTGCTGGCCCGCCGCGCCGCCGGCTCGATGCGCGACAGCCAGTCGTTGCTGGAGCAGTTGCTCTCGTTTGGCGGCGCTCGGATCACCGCGATCGACGTCCATGCCATGCTCGGCACCGCGGGCGATAAACGCCTTTCGCAGATCCTCGAATTGCTGGTCGCCCGACAGCCCGGCGCGGCGCTGCGGGAACTCGACGAAGCCCTGGGAGAAGGGGTCGACGTCGGGCAGATCATCGGACAGTTGTTGGGGATTTTTCGCGATTGCCTGGTCGCGGCGGTGGGTTCGGGCGCCGAGAGCTTCTTGCACGTCGGACCCGCGGCGCAAGCGATCGTACAAGAGGCGGGAAGTCGTCTCGGCGCGCAGACGATCCTCGCGGCAATGCAGATTCTCGATCACACCCTGGCCCGCATGCGCTACAGCACGCACGGCCGTACGCTGGCCGAGCTGGCGTTGGTGCGGATCGCCGGCCTCGAGGATCTGGAGCAAATCTCGGCGGTCATCAGCCAACTGAACTCGGGCGTCGACGAAGCCAGCCTCGTGGGATCGCGCCGAGAAACTCAGGCGCCGAGCGACGCCGCAAAAAAAAAACCTGACGCCGAGCTGAGCCTCCCGCCCAGCGCGGCGTCTGGACCTGTTCCGCCGCTATCGGTGACGGCCGCGCCGGCCAGCTCCGGCGGCGCAGCTCCCGCAGCCACCGTACGGGCGCCAGGTCCCACCGCGCCAGCGCTGGAGCGCGCCTCGGCGCCGCCCGTGGCGAGTCCCGGCACCCTGGCGGTCAACACGACTCAGTTCGAGTCGCCAGCGGTGGTCGACGATGCGCCGCGGGTGGATCCCGCGCGGCCGGCTCCCGCCTCCCAGGCCCGCTCGGCCGATGACCTGGAAGCGCGGAATCGGGAACTGGCAGCCGCCATGAGCGGCGAGCTCGACGAAGAGCCGTCGTCCGCCGAATTGCCCAGCAGCGGTTCGGCGCTGCGGGATGGTCGGGTCGACGTGACCGGGCTGGATGCGTGGCAGGTGTGGCGGAACGCGCTGGAGCGCGTGGAGGACACCACGGCCGACTTTGCGCGGAAGGGTGAGAAGGCGTGGTTTCCGTCCGACGCAGCAATTTCCGGGCCAAATCAGCTGGTCGTGGCATTTCCAACAAAGTATACTTCCTCGAAGTCAATTTGTGAGCGTCCGGAACGGATGTTGCGGCTCGTCCAGGCCCTGGCCGAAACGGCCGGCGGCGACTGGTCCCTGCGATTCGAGGTTCTTCCGCCTGAGGGTGAGGGGGCCTCGAACGCACCCCCGTCGCGACCTGCCCCCCGTCGGGATCTGATCACCGAGAAATCGCAGCATCCCCTGGTCCAAAAAACCGTGGAGCTATTCCGCGCTCGCGTGGCCCGAGTCGAAGAGGCCGCGAGCTGAACGAGGAGCCTGATCGTGCTGAAGGGATTAGGAAATCTCGCCTCCCTGGTGAAGCAAGCCCAGCAGATGGGGGGCAAAATGCAGAGCTTGGGAGAGGACCTCAAGCAGCGCCGTGTGACGGGCAGCGCGGGGGGCGGGATGGTCGATGTCGAAGCGAATGGGCTCGGCGAGCTCGTGGCTTGTCGACTCGATCCCGCACTGGTCGCCAAGCAGGACAAGGAGCTGCTGGAAGACCTTATCCTGGCCGCCACGAACCAGGCCTTGCTGAAAGCCCGCCAGCTGCATGGCGAGGCGATGAAGAGCCTGGCCGGCGGCTTCGAGCTGCCCGGCCTCGACGACGCCTTGGCCAAGTTGACTGGCGACGCGGAAGTTCCGCGCGAATGAAGGGACCTGGACCGCTGCGACGGGGCAGTTGGCGATTCGGCAATACGGGGACTCTGGCGACACGCACCCGCGCGAATCGTGAGCTCGGGGCCGCGAGCATGGATTGAGGACGTTGTGCCGCAAGTTACGGA
>JAEUIK010000721.1 GCA_016793185.1 Planctomycetaceae bacterium
CGCTGGCTTTAAGGGCCAGCTGCTGGCCGCGGCGCCAGCCGCCGTCGGCGGTGATTTGCAGCTTGGCCTGGGCGTCGTTGTTGCGATCGGCGATCGCTTCGCTCGAAAAGCCCCCGAAGATCACCGAGTGCACCGCCCCGATGCGCGCGCAGGCGAGCATGGCGATGGCCAGCTCGGGCACCAGCGGCATGTAGATCGACACGACGTCGCCCGGTTGGATGCCGAGCGTCTTCAGCACGTTGGCGAACTTGCAGACCTCGCGGTGCAGCATCTGGTAGGTCAGCACGCGCGAGTCGCCGGGCTCGCCTTCCCAGATGATGGCCGCTTTGTTCTCGCGGTCCGTGTTCAGGTGGGCGTCAAGGCAGTTGTACGAGACGTTCGTCTGTCCGCCGACGAACCATTGGGCGAACGGCTCGTTCCACTCGAGGACTTTCTGGAAGGGCTTGAACCAGTGCAGCTCGCTGGCGAGGTCGCCCCAGAATTTGACAGGGTCTTTGGCCGCCTGTTGCCAGAGCGCTTCGTAAGCGGCCAGCGAGCCGATTCCGGCCTGCGCCGCGAACGCGGGCGGAGGCGGAAACAGGCGCGATTCGGTCATGACATTGTGGACTTGGCCCGAGGCTGGTTCGGCCATGGCGACGATTCCCCCACGAAAAATGCTGCAACTGACTGCGGTCGCGGATTTTAGGGGACGCCGGAGAGGGGTGTCAAATCGCGATGATGATGGCTGGCACTGGCTGGAAGGATTCACTGCGCAGGAGCCCTTCTCCCCGGTACGCCGGGGAGAAGGTGGCCGCCCGGCCGGATGAGGGGCTTGAGCGCCTGTTGGCGTTCCTCATCGTGTACGCTGGAGCGTCGGAAGCAGGCGGGCCCCTCTCCCGCTTCTTCTCCCGGAAGGGACCCTCTTCTTAACAACACGCGCCGGCCTCGCGATCGGATTTCGTGTGGAGCGGCTTTCTCAGCAACTCTCCGAGTTTCGTTCCCGCACGGCAGCAAGATCGACGGGCCGAATCTCTACAGCCTACCAAGGATCCATCGGTTGCACCGGGGAGCGGCCAACTTGCACTACGCAAGGGCACAGTACTACCGACTTAGCTCAGGTGACAAAGTACGTTCTCAGTAATCCTCGTCGATAAACCCAAGCGGTAATGTGTTCCCGTCGGAATCCGTAAGCCTCTCGAGAGTCACATTACGGTTACGGTATGCGTATGTTTGCACTCTTATATCCTTGCCGTGCAATCCACGCTGCGATTCAATTATCAAACGATGACTACCGTCGGTCTCAGTAATGAACGAGGCATTGGTGGGATTAACTCGCTTGCCAGTCGAAAATACAACGGTCTTCGCAAGCGCGCCATTTCTGTCCAAGATAAACAACCTTGCCGTTGAGCGGCCGCGTGTCGACTGCAGTTGCTTAAATTGACATACAATCAAGTCGTGACTGCGAGAATCCTTCCACAAGTACCACGTCTGAAAATCAAATACGGGAAACTCTGAACCGCTTTGGGGCACAAGCTTCTTGATAAGCAATATCGCTCGATGACGTTCGCTTGCACTGAGGTTTCGCAAATCATTGCTGCAGAACGCCGCCAATTGCTGCATGCGGAGAATCCGAATGACGGCGGGCCACGCGAACGCGACTGACAAAACGGTGAGGCCGACGAGAAGGACTCGCAAGGTAAATTGAAGTCGCCATGCCGAATCCGAGTTGATCGCAGCGTGGCTTGGATCGATCGGAGTCTGGTCGCGTGCAGGCCTTCTTATCAACCTGAGAGACGACAATAGAGGCATCGCTGATTGTTGTCCTTAGGGCGGCCGGCCGCATCAGGTCGTGGCGTCCTACGCAGAGAGGATCCGACCCACCGCTGGCGGCGCAAATAACGCCTTTCGAGGACGGCCCCATTTGGGGCACTCGTGGTCCAGAAAACACAATAGCTCGGCGCCGTCATCATAGACGAATTCATTGACCGAACGACCGCGGTTAAACGGTGACCGTGGGAGCCCTTAAGAGAAACCAGGTCGCCAACGGCACGCGCTGAGCCATGCGGGTCAAAGATTGCGAACTCTCGCGGCCACATGAAATGTCCCAAGTCGTTGCCGGGTAGGCGGAAAACGCAAAACGCCTCGGGGTTTTTGCTGTCGGCGCCTTTGGTGAACCGGTGTGTCGGTCGTTTCCGACTCTCAACGACTGGATCCCCGTAGTACCGGGGCGAGGGCACAAATCGCCACCATTTCGCGAAGTCAATGATCGAGCTTCTCGCTTGCCCAATGGCGCTCGAGGCCATGAATGGATCCCACCAAAAGAACATGCCCACGGCAAGCGTGGGCATGGCACCCTCAAACTGAGGTTGGAATCACGAATACATTGACGCGGCTGTCCGCGACGTCGCTCATTCCGGGAAGAGCTTCGTCGACAGGTAGCGCTCGCCGAGATCCGGCAGGATGACAACGATCAGCTTGCCCGAGTTCTCGGGACGCTTGGCGATCTGCAGGGCGGCCCAGGCGGCGGCGCCGCAACTGATGCCGCACATCATTCCCTCGAGCTTGGCCAGCTGCCGTGCCGTCTCCATCGCGTCTTCATCCTGGACTTGCACGACTTCGTCGATGACGTCGACGTTGAGCACGCCCGGAATAAAGCCGGCGCCGATCCCCTGGATCGTGTGGCGCCCCGGCTTCAACTCCTGCCCCGCCTTCTTCTGGGTGATGACGGGGCTGTTGGCCGGTTCGACGGCGACGATCTTGACCCCCGGTTTGCGCTTCTTCAGCACTTCGCCGACTCCGGTAATCGTCCCGCCGGTGCCGACCCCCGAGACGAAGATGTCGACCTGACCTTCGGTATCGCGCCAGATCTCTTCGGCCGTCGTCTTGCGATGGACCTCGGGATTTGCCGGATTCTTGAACTGCTGCGGCATGAAGTAGTTCTTGTGCTCCTTCACCAGTCCTTCGGCGTGGCGCACGGCGCCCGGCATCCCCTCGGCCGCCGGTGTGAGCACCAACTCGGCCCCCAACGCCTTCAGCATCCGCCGCCGTTCGAGACTCATGCTCTCGGGCATCGTGACCATCAGCTTGTAGCCGCGGGCGGCGCAGACGTAGGCCAGGCCGATGCCGGTGTTGCCGCTGGTGGGCTCGATGATCACGGTGTCTTCCTTGATCAGCCCGTCGCGCTCGGCCGCGTCAATCATCGCCCGCGCGATCCGATCCTTGACGCTCCAGAGGGGGTTCATGTTCTCGAGCTTGCCGGCGATGGTCGCCACGCAGCCGTCGGCAATGCGCCCGAAGCGGACCAGCGGAGTGTTCCCAATGCATTGGGTAACGTCGTCGTGAACGCGGGCGGCGGTCGAGCTGGCCATGATTTCCCTTTCCTTGCAGGCTCGCGGGGGAGCGTTGGATGCGAGATTCCGTGCGGATGCGTACGCACAGGTTAGCGATTGCGGCGGAAAGCGTCGATCCGGGTGCAATCACAACTAAGGTTATAGGCGAACTCGTGATTCGGCGTCAATTCGAGTCAGCTGGGGCGCGCTCCGTCGAAGCCGGCCAGCGAGCCCGGCATCTTTGGCAGGTGCAAGGTTCGGCCATCCGGCGTGGGAACCGCCTCGAAGCTCTTGCGCGCCTGCCAATGTGGGTGTTGCCGCACTTCGGAGAACGTCAGCACCGGCTCGACGCAGGCGTCGACCGCGGCGAAGATCGCGGCCCATTCGTCGCGCGTCTTGGTCGCCATGACTTGCGCCAATTCAGCGGTCGTCTCCGCGGCCTGGGGACCAACCAGATGATTTCGCTCGGCCAGACGCGGCAGTCCGATCGCGTCGACCAGCGCCTGCCAGAACTTCGGCTCGAGCGCGCCGATCGAAATCGTGCGGCCATCGGCGGTGCGATACAGGCGATAACAGGGAGCTCCGCCACTGAGCAATTCGCCGTCGCTCAGGGGATCGCGCTCCTCGGCCTGGGCCGAGGCGTACATCGGCGTCATCAACGGTAAGAGTTGTTCCGACATGCTGACATCGATGTGCCGGCCTTGACCCGTGCGCTGGCGCTCGAGCAGCGCTGCCAGGATCAGCATCGCCGCGGCGTAGGAACCGGCTGCCGTATCGGCCACCTGCAGCGGCGGATTCGGCGGGTGCTTGCCCCCTCCCGATATCGACAACACGCCGGCCAGCGCCTGGTAGTTCATGTCGTGGCCGCCGCGCAAGACATAGGGGCCGTCCTGCCCATAACCCGAAATGCTGCAGACGACGATCCTCGGGTTGAGGCGCGCGAGCGTTTCGTAGCCAATCCCCAGCTTATCGATCACGCCTGGGCGAAATCCTTCCACCACCACGTCGGCTGACTTGGCCAGCTCGTAGAAACGCTGGCGATCGGCATCGTCTTTGAGATTGAGCGAGGTGATCTCTTTGCCCCGGTTGACGGCAAAATAGGTGGCGGCGACCGGGCCCACCATCGGCGGCCAATGCGCCATGTAGTCGCCGGGGCTGGGGGGCTCGATCTTCGTGATCCGGGCCCCCAGGTCGCGCAGGATCTGCGTGCAGAGCGGTCCCGGCAGCAGCATCGACAGGTCGAGGACGTGAACACCATCCAAGGGGGGCATCCGAATTCTCCTGGAAGCGAAGACGGGAAGGCAACAGGTCCTAGGGCCGCGGCGCAACGGGCGAATCATCCGCCGACACGGTCCGCCGCGCTCGGGCGGCCGCCTGCCCCGCGAGACCTTTCTTCACCAGCAGCGGCAGCAGCCGCCGCGACAGGCCGGGCAGCACGTTCGTCAGCTTGGCCAGCCAGCCGCGATGACGAGGCAGAATCGCCTCCAGCGGTTTGCGCTGCAAGACGTGTTGGAGGATCAAACGCTCGACATCGCTCACTTCCAGGGGGCGATTGCCCGAAAAGGTCAGCGCCGCCTCGGGGTAGTCCAACTGCAGCTCGAGCATCGGCGTCCGCACCGCGTCGGGGCAGACGACGCTGACCGCGACGCCATAGGGACGCAATTCGTTGGCCATCGCCAGCGAGAAGCCGCGCACCGCGAACTTCGACGCCGTGTAGAGGCTGATCCCCGGCACGGGCGCCACGCCCGCCAGCGAAGCGATGTTGACGATCTGACCGCTCCCCTGGCGGACCATCCGCGCGGCCGCAGCCTGGGTGCCGTAAATCGTTCCCTTGGCGTTAATGTCGAGGTGGCGATCGACGTCGGCGGGGGATTGCGCGTGGACCAGTCCCGGTTGCAGGTAACCGGCGATATTGAAGACGACGTCGATCCGCGCCCAGCGTTCAAGCGCCAGGTCGAGCGCTGCGCCCCAGCCGGCAGGGTCGCGCACGTCGAGCTCGCGGCACGCCACGCGCTCGACGGGCCAGCCGTGCTGCTGCGCGGCTCGTTCCAAGCCCGCCAGGTTCACGTCGGTGGCCACCAGCAAGTGTCCGGCAGCGGCCAGCGAAGTCGTGAGCTGGCGGCCGATACCGCTGGCGCAGCCAGTCAGCAGCATGACCTGAGGTGGCGACATGGAGGGTGTCCCGGCGTTCCCTGGAGAGGCAATGCGGGACATTGTAGCGACCGAGTCGCGCGTTTGCTGGAACGAGGACGTCCGGGGGAATCACCCCTCGCGGTAAGGGCGTCCCTGCTGGTAGAGCTCCATGCGACCACGGCTGGCGGCGACGAACGAGGTCTCGTTCCGCTTGTTCGCCGCTTCGATCGCCGTCTGTAGCGTCCGGATCGCCTCGTCGTACCGTCCCAGTTCGGCGTAGGCCGCGGCCAGCGTATCGAGAAAACCCGGGAAGCTGTTCTGGGTGCCATCGCAGGCCTGTTTGGCGAGCTTGAGCGCGAGCTCGCCGTCGCGCAGCGATTGGTCGCGGCAGGTGGCGAGCAGCCAGGCAAGATTGTTCATGGCGACCACTTCGCCGGGGTTCAAGCGGAGCACCTCGCGATACTGTTCGATCGCCAACCCCGGCCGCTTTTCCTCGGTGAGCAGGCCGGCCAGTTTGATGCGGAGTGCCGGCTGGTTCGGAACGCGACGCACGAGCTCGGTGAGCGCCTCGATTGCCAGCGGCCGGCGTTTCAGACGCTCGTAGATCGCAGCCAGTTCCTGGTAGGCGGGCAAGTAGTTGGGATCCAGTTGCGTGGCCCGCCGGAACTGCTCGACGGCCAGATCGAACTGCTCGCGGTCCGCCGCCACGGCTCCCAGGTCCGCGAAGAACACAGCGGTTGACGGCGAGTGTCCGAGCGCCTGCGCGAGCTTGCTGGTCCAATCCGGGTCGGCGGCCGCCCTGATCGTGGGGAAGACGTCGACCGCCTTGGACGAGAACAGTTGCAGCGGGGCATCGAACTCGAGTTTCATGTTCAGATCGGTATTGATCTCGCCCGCCAGCCCGCTGGCCGAAGTGTCGCGGGCGACGAAGCGTTCCAAACCTTCCTGGTCCAGGTAGTAATGCATCAGGAGCAGGCGCCGCACATCGGTCGAGGGAAATCGCGTCTGCAAGTCGTTCAGCAGCTCGGGATTCGCTTTGACCGCCGAGTCGAGAAAGGCGAGATCGTCGGCCGACGGAATCAGGGGCTTGGTCGAAGCCAGCAGAATCGTGTCGGCCCCGCGTGTCAGGCAGACCACGCCCGCGTACGGAAAGACCTGTCGCATCGTGCGGACGATCAGCGAATATTCCGCCACGGTGAAGTTGTAGGTCTGGATCCATTGGGCGAGGACGCCCCCCTCGTTCAAGTGCTCTTTGGCAGCCTCGAAGAATTCTCGCGTGAAGAGGTTCGAAACGCCCGCCAGCCAGGGATTGGATGGCTCCGAGATGATCAGGTCGAACTTGGTTTGGCTGGTCTGGAGCACCGTGCGGCCGTCGCCAAAGACGATGTCGAATTTCGCTTGCTGGTCGATCTGTTCGGGCGTCAACTGCTGGTCCGGCGGCAGCGTCTTGTTGTGGGCCTCGAGCCATGCGCGCGACTTGCGTTCGGGGCTGTGGTTCACGTGGGCGAATTGTTCCGACGCTCCATAGACCGCCGGCTCGATCTCGCAGCAGGTGACGTGCGTGTCGGGAAAGAGCAGGCTCGCCCCCGACGTGGTGCCGCTGCCGAACCCGATCACCAGCACTTCCTTGGCCCGCGCGTTGAAGAAGCGCGGGAAGTATGCCAGACCCAACTGCGTCGGCATGTCCAGCTCGGTGCTCGCGTCGACCTTGCCGTTGACGCGCAGGCTGCGCGGCGCGCGGCGCGCGTTGGCACCCTTGTACTCGATCACCAGTACGTTGCTCGACGCCCCCTCCACGAAGTAGGAAACGTCGATGTTCTTGTTCCGGGTTGAGACGTCGTACATGTACAGGCCGAAGTTCGTGTCCAAGGCGTTGTCGAAGGCTCGGCTTTGGTGGTACGCCATGCCGGCGATCATCGCGCCGGCCGCGATCGCATAGGCACCCCAGATCGGCGCCTGCTTGGCCGAGAACCCGATCGGCAGCATCAACAGCCCGCAGGCCACGGCGTAGAGCGCGATGGCGAAGGCGATCGTGCCCACGGTTCCGAGCCACGGAATCAAGTAGAACGAAGTGAAGGTCGCCCCGACGATCGAGCCGAGCGTGTTCCAGGCGTAGACGTTGCCGACGGTGCGTCCGACGACCGCCGCCGCCGCATGCGTCAGGTCCACGAGCAAGGGAAAGAGAATGCCCATCGCGATCCCGGGCAGCAATTGCACGATGCTGGCGGCGATGATGCAGAGCTCGGCATTGCGGTACCAATTGGCACGGACGTCGCGGTAGTCGCTCGCGAACTCGCTCAGCCACGGCAGCAGCAGCGTCCCCAGGATGGTGCTCAGCGCCAGAGCGCCGATCACCCCCAGCGGCAGAAAGACGCTGCCAGCGAAACGCTGCAGCGCCACCTGGTAGATCAAACTTCCCAATGCGATTGCCACGAGCACGACGAACAGCGTGGCCGTGAAGGCGTACGTCGATCCCCCGAGCACCAGCGAAAGCTGGCGAACCCAGACCATCTGCAGGATCAGCGCCGCCAGGCCCGTGAGGGCGACCGCCAGGTAGACCCCCCAGGCTGACGATGCGGATGCCGCTGCTTCGCGCGGGCGCGGCGCTGTCTTGGCTCCGCCGGCCGTGCTTGCGGCCAACGGGGCCAGGGCCTCTTCGAGTCGATGCGACATGCCCAGGCTGATGGCAATCGACACGCCGCCGATGATCAGGTTGACCGCCGCGGTCGC
This sequence comes from Planctomycetaceae bacterium, assembly GCA_016793185.1. GTDB lineage: Bacteria > Planctomycetota > Planctomycetia > Pirellulales > JAEUIK01 > JAEUIK01. The sequence continues at coordinate 8,172 of JAEUIK010000721.1, forward strand.
GTAGTTCGTGATCATCAGGCCGAGCGCCGGGAGCAAGTAGAACCCGGCCATCGCGCATCCGGCCGCCGCGCCGAAGGTGTTGATGGCGTAGAGCCATCCGACCACGGCGCCGAGTTCGCCGTCGCGCGGAGTGAACTGGCGGATCAACAATGGCAGCGTGCCCCCCATCAGCACGCAGGGGGGGCCGATCACCAGCAGCGTCAAACCACAGCGAACGAGGAACCGGATCGACTCGACCTCGGGCAACAGCGGATGGATGCGGATGGCGAGGTCGGACAGCGCGACGATCTCGAAGGGAATCACGGCCGCCAGCAGGCCGATGGCGATCTCGGCGACGCCGTACCAGAACAGCGGGCGCTGGATGCGGTCGGCGACGCGTCCCAAGAGCAGCGCGCCCAGGCCGAGCCCGAAGAGGAACGACGCCACGACGGAGGCCATGGCGAGGCTCGAGCTGCCCCAAATATGCGTGAATCGTTTCGACCAGATGACTTCGTACGCCAGGCCCGTGCTGCCGGAGGTGAAGAACAATAGAGAGATGAGCGCCAGCAAGTCGGTGAATTTGCGTTGCCGTTTGGCCATCGACGATGAACCCGATAGAAAGGTGAAACCATCCGCAGTCGAGCGGTCGGCGATTGCTCGCGTGACGACAAGATGAGTCCGATCGAACTCTGACTTACTGGCAAGCGCGCCCTGTTTGCCCGACGAGCACCGCGACGCAACTCCCCCGGCCCATGATAGTTGCCGCGCACGCGGCTGTCGACGCGCCGCTCGGGCTCGGCGGTGGGCCGGATGTGACGGTTGTAACGTGCCAGACGAGTGCCATCGTCAGGGCGCCGCTTGCGGCCCCAACAGCTCCTGCAATTCCTTGAGCGCCCGGCTGAGCATGACCCGGACGGCGCCGTCGGACTTGCCGATCCGGGTCGCGATTTCCTTGGAAGGGAGCCCGTCGATGTAACGCAGCCGCAAGGCGTCGCGCTGCTCGGCGGGCAGACGCGCGAGCGCTTGAATCAGCAAGTGCTGGCGCTGATCGCGCGAAAAGGCCTGGCTGGCTGTCGTGAGGCTCGCGACGAGCAAGTCGATGATCCCGGCGTGCCGCGAGTCGTCTGGCGAGTTCTGCAGCCGCACTTCGCGCCCGCCGGCACGTTTCTGGGCGGCGAAGAACCGGCGATGGGCCGCGATGATCCGGCGTTCGGCCAGCTGACAGAGCCAACCAAAGGGATCGCGGTCTCCCAACTCGAGTTGGCCGCAGGACCGCAAGGCCTCGACCCACACCTCCTGGGCGATGTCGTCAGGCTCGATTTTGGCCCGCAGCGCGTCGCCCAGTTGTGCCTGGATATAACTCAACAAACGGGGCCGGGCTCCGCGCAGATACTCGATCAGGGCCGCCTGGTCCCCGCTCGCTAGCCGCGCGGTCTCGAATTCGTCGCTCATGGCAAATTGGCTCGCCGGCCCGAGGAAGATTCCGCTACTCTACACCGAGTCGCCGTAGACGTCGCGATGCTCGCCCACTCTGTCGCGATTCCACGCGCGGAAGTTCGACGGTAAATTTGAGCAGCTCCTGGAAGTCGCCGCGGCGGACATCGTCGGGCCGGCGCGGTGGCATGTCCTGGCATGGGGTGCCCGTCGGTGTCGGCTCCTCCCTTGCCCAGCGATCCTCACGGGGCGGCCAGCCAGACCTGGCGCGCGCTCTCGGCGCGCGTCGAGGAATGGGTTGCGGCCTGGGATCAAGCGGACGCGCCGCCCGAGCTGGACCGCTGCCTCCCGGCCGAGCCCGCGGGGCTCCGCCGTTTGTGCCTGGTCGAGTTGATCAAGGTCGACCTCGAGTATCGCCAGCGCCGGCCTGAATGGCGGAAGCCGCTGGAACGCTACGCCCTCGACTTTCCCGAGTTGGCCGGCACGCGCATGCCGAGCGATTTGATTTACGAAGAGTACCACGTCCGCCGGCAGGCGGGCGAGGCGGTCGAAGCCACCGAGTACTTCGAGCGGTTCCCGACGCAAGCCGCCGAGCTCCGCCGTTTGCTGGGGCTCGAAGCCCCGCATCTGACGACGGCGCTGTTTCAGACCGAGAAAGCGACGCAGCTCAATCCTGGCGAGCAGATCGACGATTTCGACTTGCTCGCCCGGCTGGGGCAGGGGGCCTTTGCGACGGTCTTTCTGGCCCGGCAGCGCTCGATGCAGCGGCTCGTCGCCTTGAAAGTCTCAGCCGACCGGGGCGCCGAACCGCAGACCATGGCGCAGCTCGACCATCCCCACATCGTCCGCGTCTACGACCAACGGCAATTGCGCGATCGCAAGCTCCGGCTCCTGTACATGCAGTACATCGCCGGCGGCACGCTGCAGGATGTGGTCGAATACGTGCGGCAGATCCCGCTCGAGGCCCGCTCGGGAGCGACCTTCCTGGCGGCCGTCGATGCTTGTCTCGATCGCCGCGGAGAGACCCCCCCCGCGGAATCTCCTCTGCGCGAGCGGCTCCGGCGGGCGACCTGGGCCGAAGCGGTCTGCTGGTTGGGTGCCCGGCTCGCCTCGGCCCTGCATTACGCCCATGGACAGGGCGTGCTCCATCGCGACATCAAGCCCGCCAATATCCTGCTGGCGGGAGACGCCACGCCCAAGCTGGTCGACTTCAACATCAGCCACAGCTCGAAGCTCGACGGGGCGACGCCGGCGGCCTATTTCGGCGGCAGCCTGGCCTACATGTCGACCGAGCAGCTCGAAGCCTGCCATCCCGCGCTGGAGCGGCAAGCCAGCGACCTCGACGGACGCACCGACGTCTTTTCGCTGGGGGTTGTCCTTTGGGAACTACTGACGGGCTACCGCCCGTTTATCGACCGTCCGCTCGACGGAAGCTGGGCCGACAACTTGTCGCAGTTGCTCGCCACGCGGGCGGCCGGGCCCGATCCGCAGCGCGTGGCGCAGTTGCCAGCGCAACTCCCGCCCGGGCTCGACCAGGTGCTGCTGGCCTGTCTGGCCACCGATCGCGACGTGCGCGTCGGCAGCGGGGCTGAGCTGGCTCGGCAACTGGAGCTCTGCTTACGCCCGCAAGTGCAGCGACTCGTGAGACCGCCGCAGCGCGGATGGCGGTACTGGGTGCGTCGGCAGCCCATGTTGATGTTGCTCTCGGCGGCGTTGGCGCTCAACGCGGTCGCGAGCGTCGTGAACATCTACTACAACTGGGCCGCCGTGGTGGCGACGCTCCCCCCGCAAGCGCGCAGCATTTTTCGCGACCGGCAGATCATGACGCTCAACGTGATTACCTACTCGTTGGGCATCGGCATTTGCATCCTCACCGCCTGGCCGGTGCTTAAGGCGTTTGCCAGGTTGCGGCGGGGTGAACCCCTCCCGGCGGAGCAGCTGCCGCGGCTCCGGCGCCGCTGCCTGCGGCTGGGGGAATGGATCGCGTACACCGTTTTCGCCCTGTGGGCCGCTTTGGGCACGGTGGTCGCCTACGGGCTGCGCGAGTACCTGCAACCGACGCACTATTTGCATCTCACGTTGTCGCACGTCCTCTGCGGCCTGATTGCCGCGACGCTCGAATATTTCGTGCTGACCTTCCTCTGTGCGCGGGCGTTGTATCCCTGGTTGGTCCGCCCTGGCACCGAGAGCCTCCTCGATCTGGAAGAGCTGGCCAGCATGGGACGGCGCATCTGGATCTATTTCGGGCTGGCCGTCTCGGTACCGTTTCTGTCGGTGCTGTTGCTCGTCTACATCGACACCCCCTTACAGCGCGTGGCAGCGTTGCTGGGATTGGTCGGTTTCGCCGGATTTGCGCTGGCGTTCCGCCTGACGCTGTCGATTCGGCACGACCTCGCGGCCCTGGCGCAGGTCGCCAGCCCGGCCGGCGAGCAGCTCTCGGCCAGCGAAACTTGGGATTCGTTCTGGTCTTCGACACGCGGTTAATCTGCCGGCAATCGATCCGCCAAGCAGGTTCTCGTCATAACCGCGCCAACCGGAATGCTTTTACCCCGGACGGGGGCATCGTGAACGGACCAACCGTTGCGGTTGGAAATTGGGAAGGCTGGGAGAACTTGTCCGCCGGACCGCGACGATACCACCAGCAAGAGTTCGCGCGACCAGAATGACGCACAAATTGGTTTCTCTCCCTCAGGGCCGCGTGGCCCGAAAGCTCTATGTATCTCGCTTGAAGGAACAGTTCCCATGAAGACTCGTATCCTGCTCCCCGCCTTCTTTTTTGCCATTGCGTTGGTGGCTAGCTCGAGCAACGCCTCGGCGTTCGAGCTGCTCGATCGCCTGATTGGCCGCGGCGGCCACGGCGGCTGTTGTGCCCCGTCGTGCTGTGAGCCGAGCTGCTGCGAGCCGGTCTGCTGCGAAGCCGAACCGGTCTGCTGCGAAGCTGAGCCGACCTGCTGCGAAGCCGCCCCGAGCTGCTGCGAGCCGTGCTGCCGTCCGCACCACTGCTGCCGCCCGTTCAAGAAGCTCTGCGGCTGGCTGAAGGGCTGCTGCCATCGTCACCACTGCGGCCCCAGCTGCTGCGAGTCGGCCTGCGAGCCCGCTTGCTGCAACTAGCATTGGCCCGCCCGGCCGGTAAGGTCTGACCCAAGCCGGGCGTCCACCGACTGCGTCTCCGGAAAGACGGCCCCCCAGGTCGCAAGGCTTGGGGGGCCGATTGTTTTTTTC
>JAEUIK010000028.1 GCA_016793185.1 Planctomycetaceae bacterium
GGGCCTGGTCGTGTTTGTGTTGGTGTTGGTGGGGGGGGTGCTGTGGCGGGGCGCCGATAGCGTGGGGGGGCTGCCCGGGGGGGGGGGGGCACCGCCGCGCCCCGCGGAGACCTAGACCGCACTGCCATCCCACCTCCGACCCTGCCGTTTGCTCCTTTGCTCTCCCCTTGCCAGATAGTGCCATGATGATGCTCGACCCGGCCGATCCGCTTGCCAAGCTCCTGCGCGAGGATAAACGCTATCGCCTGGAGGCCTACATCTTCGTGTGGGAGGCCCTGAAGTTTGCGCAAAGCGAGCTCTCGGCCGCCGCGGGCTCGTCCGCCGAGCCGGAGCCCGAGGCCAGCGACGATCCGGAAGCCGAGGAAGCCCGCGAAGAGCAGCATCTGACCGGCCAGCAATTGTGCGAAGCGATTCGCCGCTACGGGCTCGAGCAGTACGGCTTCATGGCCAAGACGGTGTTCAACAGCTGGGGCGTGTTCACGACCGGGGACTTCGGCGAGATCGTCTTCAACTTCATCGCGATCGGTCGCATGCGCAAGACCGAACAAGACCGCCGCGAGGACTTTGACGACGTTTTTGATTTCGAGACCGGACTGGTGCAGGACTTTCAGATCACGCTGCCCAAGTAGCAGCCGGTTCGCGAGGGCGCCGGCCCTGGCGGCGGCGGCGCACACGCTCGCGGGTCGCGACGAGAAAGGCCCCTCAGGGATGAAACGCGCGAACGCTCGTGGCAACCGCGGCGGCGAGCGTACTGCGCCGTCAGGGGATGCCGCGCAAGTGAAGGCGGAGCCGGAGGTGTTTCATCCCCCGCTCCCCCGCCGTGGTCTCTTGATCGTGGCTACCGTGGTGATCCTCGCCTGGATCCTCTTTCTGGCGATCGTGGCCTGGGGAGGGCTGTGAGCCCGCGAATTCGCGCCGGCGCTTGTACGGCGCGCCGGCGCGTGCGAGAATCGCGCCTCGCACGAGCAGACGGTGGAACGATTCGGCGACATCCGGCCAGTGAAGGAGATGCAGACGTCATGCGAGTCATCCCGCTAGGGGACAACGTCGTCATCAAGCGCCTCGAGCCCGAGCAGCTGACCGCCGGCGGCATCGTCCTTCCCGATTCGGCCCAGTCAAAGCCCCGGCAGGGAAAGGTGCTCTCGGTCGGGGATGGGCGGGCGCTGGCCAATGGGACGCGGGCGCCGCACCAGGTCGCCGAGGGAGACCGGGTGCTCTTCGACCACTATGCCGGCTCGGAGTTGAACGTCGACGGTCAGCAGCTCTTGATCATGCCGGAGAGCGAGATCATCGCGGTGCTGCGCTAGCGCAAAAGTTGTCCACCGGCGGCGAAAGTTTGGCCGCCGACCCCGGTCGGGCGTAGACTTGAGTGGGATGGCGCCCATCCGTCGGGGAATCCAGCGCTAGGAGCGGGGGCTCGGCGGGGTTCTCACCCGATGGGGTGGGTGACCGGTGGTTGGGCGATGGTCGAACTGCCCGCTTCATTAGCGCCGATCTGGGAGAATTCGTATGGAACGTCAGACGGATGCGTCGTTCGACGCCAGCCGCGTTTCACGCCGCGATGCGCTTGGTGCGGCGCTGGTCGGGCTCGCCTCGACCACGCTGGTGTGCAACCGCCTGTTCGCGGCCGACGCTCCCTCGGCCCGGCCCAGCTACGAGCAGATGGTCGCCCGGGGCGTCGAGTTTCTGGCCAAGGCCCAGGGGGCCGACGGCTCATTCAGCCCCCAGGCAGGACCCGCCGTCACGGCGCTGGTGACCGCTGCGCTGCTCAAGAGCGGCCGCACCCCCAGCGACCCCGTCGTCGCCAAGAGTCTCAAGTTTCTCGAAGGCTTCGTGCAGCCCGACGGGGGCATCTACAACCCCAAGGGGCACCATCTCAACTACGAGACCTGCATCGCCATTACCTGCTTCACCGAGGCCAACCGGGGGGGCAAGTACGATGCGTTGCTGGCCAAGGCGGCCGCGCTCGTACGCCAGATGCAATGGGACGACGGCGAGGGGCACGATCGCAACAGCGTCAACTTCGGCGGCGCGGGCTATGGCAGTAAGAACCGCCCCGACCTGTCGAATACCTCGTTCATGATCGACGCCCTCAAGGCGGCCGGAGCCGGACCTGACGATCCGGCGCTGCAGCGCGCCCTGGTATTCGTCTCGCGCTGCCAGAATCTCGAAAGCGAGTACAACACCACCGCATTCGCCGCCAAGAACCCCGACGGCGGGTTCTATTACACGGTCGCCGCTGGCGGCGCCAGCATGGCAGGCGACACGCCCGAGGGGGGCCTGCGGAGCTACGGATCGATGACCTACGCGGGGTTGAAGAGCATGATCTTTGCCGGCGTGAAGGCCGACGATCCCCGCGTCAAAGCGGCGGTCGCTTGGGCCCATCAGCACTACACGCTGACCGAGAATCCCGGGATGGGAGACGCCGGGCTCTATTACTACTATCACACCTTCGCCAAAGCGCTGGCCGCGCTGGGCGGACCCACGGTCAAGGATGCCGAGGGACGCGAGCACGACTGGCGCGCCGAGTTGACCGCCGCGCTGGCCGAACGGCAGCAGGCCGATGGCTCGTGGCTCAACTCGAACAATCGTTGGATGGAAGGTGACCCGAACCTGGTGACGGGGTATGCTCTCCTGACGTTGAGCTATTGCCGTCCCGTGTCGGTCTCGAAATAGTCGGCAGACCGGCACTCCCTTTGGATGCGGGATTCCGGTCATGTCGCGACTCGCCCTGGCCGTGGCGCAGATTGTCGCCGCGCGCGATTACACCTGTTGGCTCCTCGATTCGATTCCTAGCGCGGAATGGTTTCGGACTCCCCCGGAAGGCGTGACGCACGTCGCCTGGCAGGTCGGACACCTGGCCATGGCCGAGTACAGCCTGACGCTCCGGCGGATGCGCGGCGAGCGGCACGAGGACGAGCGGCTGATCGGCCCGGACTTTCTCGCGGCGTTCGGGCGCGATTCGCGTCCCGGACTCGACCCCGGCCAGTACCCCCCGGCGCCCGAGATTCGGGCCACGTTCGACCGGGTACACCAGCAAGCCCTGCTCGAGCTGGAAGGGGTCGACGACGCCGACCTGGACACGCCGCTGACACAGCCCCACCGCCTCTGCCGGACCAAGATGGACGCCCTCTGGTGGTGCAGCCGCCACGAAATGCTGCACGCGGGGCCAATCGGCCTGTTACGTCGCTTGGCCGGGTATCCACCCCTTTGGTAAAATTGCGGCAGGCCGATCGGGAACGGCAAACGCCCCGAACCCTGGCCCCCCCACCGGCGTAGAACGTCTATGAAATCGCTCGCCCGCAGTGCGCTCATCCTCTTCACGGCGCTGCCGATGCTGGCATCGCCGGGGTGGTGTTGCGTCGGTTGGGCGGCGCTTTGCGGGCCCATGCAGCTCGGTCATGCTCACCCAGTGAGCGAGGCCAGCGCGTCGGTTGCCGCACCTCCGGCCGTGCCCGCTTGCTGTGCGCAACGTACCGCGGCGTCGACCGAACTGGCGGGTGGCGGCTCGCTGGGTGTCGCCGTCGAGGCGGGGCCGTGCGTGTGTTGCGAGGATGCGCGCAGCGCGGCCGTGGCTCCCGTCCTGAAGAGTCCCCTGGCCGGCGACGCGGCCCTGTTTGTCAGTTGGACTCCGCTGGCCGCGCTCGCTGCCGGCGACGTGTCTCCGGTCGACATCACGCTCCAGGCCCGCGGGCGACCGCTGCGGATCCTGCAGTGCGTCTGGCGTTGTTGAATCGCGCCCCGCGCCGATTCCTCGTTTCTGGATGCCTGTTTCTCTCGAGTGAGTCGTTCGCGAGTCGATTGCGCAGGCGCTGACGCCTGCGCCCACTCGGCGGCGGCCGCTCATTACCTGGAGTCTTACGATGAATGCGATGTTATTGAACGGACTTGTGCTGGGCCTGGCTCTCGTCACGGGTCGAGCCGCCGAGACCGCGGCCCCGCAGGACTGCTGCGAGGCTAAGCTCGCCTGTTGCGACGTTCCGAGCGCCTGCTGCGTGGCCACCAAGAAGTTGGGTTGCTGCGCCAAGGGGCAGAAGTGTTGCGCAGAGAATCGGGCCTGCTGCGCCGCGGTACAGAGCTGCTGCACCGAGGGGGCCAAGTGCTGCGACGAAGCGAAGGCTTGTTGCGGCAAGGCTGCCAACAGCGCTCAGGCGGCCGCGACTCCCGCGTGCTGCCAGGCGGGTGCAAAGGTCGTCGCCATCAAGGCGGCTTCCTTGAAGCCGGTCGCCAAGGTCTGCACGACCGGCGGGTGCTGCCAGGTGGCGAAGAACGCTCCCCAGCGCTAATCCCGCGACCGACAGGTGACGTTTGTTCCCCCCGGCAGGGCGCCGCTCACGTGGTGCTCTGCCGGGGGTTTTTTGATCGGCCGGGGCTCAGTTGACACCCGCCGGCAGCAACTCGAGCACGACCAACAGGGGGCGATGATCCGAGGCGACTTGCTCGTCGAGGACGCGGGCTTCGACCACCCGCCATCTCGGGCCGGGCTGCAGCAATACGAAATCGATCTGGCGGCGCGGTTGTTGCGCCGGGGAAGTCGGCAGCGGCTCGCGCGTGGCGTTCCTCCAGAACTCGCTCAGGACCTGCAGCGTCTCGCTCTCGGGCAAGGCGTTCAGGTCGCCGGCCAGGATTGCCAGCGCCGCTGGGCGTGACGCCGCAAGTTCGTTGAGCGCCCGTGCCGAGGCGATCCGCTCGGCCTCGGGTCGCCGGGCGTCGAGGTGCGTTGCCAGCAGGACGAGTGCTTCGCGGCTGGCCGGCAGCTCGAGGGCAACTTCCAGCGCGCCGCGCTGTTCTCCCTGCTCGAGCGACGGGAAGAGATGATTCTCTTGCCGGAGGATCGGCAGGCGCGTGAGGACCGCATTGCCGTACTCGCCCCCTTGGAGCTGTAGATTGCCGCCGAAGGCAACGCGCAGCCCGGTGAGTCGCGCCAGCTCGGCCGGCTGATCGACTTTGCCCGTCCGCGCCACGCGACGATCGACTTCCTGCAGCGCCACGACGTCGGGGGCGACTTCGCGGATGGTCCGTGCGAGACGCTCGAGGTCGAGTCGTCCGTCGGTTCCCTCGCCATGGTGGATATTGTAGGTCAGCACCCGGATGCGTCGCGGAGCATCGCGACCAAACTCGAGCGTTGGCTCGGAAAGCCGCGCGAAGAGCACGCGTTTCGCACGGCGATCGATTCCGACCAGGCCGCCGGTTACGGGATCCTCGGCGATTCCCTGCCCCGGAAAGGGCGCGGCCAGCTGATCGACGAACTCGAGCACCTCGCCCGCGGCGGGAAGGCGCAGGCGGTAGAGTCGCGGATGATCGTGGTCGGTGATCGTGAGCAGGTCGCCGCGCCAGATTCCGCCCGAACTGCTGCGCCGGCCCCATTGGCTCACGACTGCGGGGGGATAGCGCCAGCGACCGGTCTCGTGCCAATCGGGGTCGAAGCGCACGAGGATGGTCTGGCTGTTGTCGGCATCGTAATGCGCAAAGTTGCACCACCACTCGTCGCCGCGGCGGACCACCCAGGTGAGGCTGCCGGAGAACTCGCCGAAGTCGCGAAACACTTCGAGCCGCATCGACTCGGGATCGAGCTGGACAATCTGGCTCGTGGCGGGCTGTTGCGGATAGTTCGAGTGTGCGCAGTAGAGCCGGCCGTTCCAGAGAAACGCGCTATTGAGATGGTGCGCAGTGCCGCTGCTCGTCGCCAGCCGCATGCCGGTGCGGCGATCGTACTTGGCGATCGAGTTGCTGGCGACGGCATAGACGTTCCGCCCGTCGGCGGCCGCGGCCTGATGCGCTTCGGCCGCGGCCAGCGTGCCTGTTTCGACCCAGCGCAGCGGCTGCGGATCCGCTGCCGCGACGGGCCAGGCGAGCACGCCCGCCAGTAGGGCGCGCCAGGCCAGAAGGGTCGCACGTCGTAACACAGGGGCCTCGCTTGGCGGGAGTTTGCGATCGAATGTGTCTGGAGCCGCCAGAATACACTCGGCCGAGTTGCCGAGCCATGAAGTTTGGCGCGCGCCCAAGTGGCACGGCGCTCGGCGGCGTGCTACCGTGATGGCTCGATCTGCGGCTTCGATCTCGATCCTGGACGGTGGCACTCAACATGGTCCGCGGCCGACTCCTCCTGTTCTTGGTGGCGACGACGATGGCTTTTCGCATTTCCTGGCTCTGGTCGGCCGAACCGGCGGTCAACTACGACGAGGCCCAGGTTCCCGCCTACGAGTTGCCCGACCCCTTGCGGTTCAGCGACGGCACGGCGGTCGCCACGGCGAGCGACTGGACCGAGCGGCGGCGTCCCGAACTGTTGGCACTCTTCCGCAAGCAGATGTATGGCGTGCCGTTGGCGCACCCCGCGGGGATGAAATTCGATCCGCCCCAGGTCGCCGAGGCCTATGGCGGCAAGGGGATTCGCAAGTCGATCTGGGTTCGCCTGGCCGGGACGGCCGAGGGGCCCGCGCTGGAAATCGTGCTGTACTTGCCGAAGCACCAGGCCAACCCAGTGCCGGTCTTCGTCGGGATGCACTTGTTTCCCAAGAACGACGTCGACCCGCGCCCGGGGCAACTTTGGCAACGGCCTGCCGGGGACACGGAGACCGTCGTGCCGGGCGAGCAATTGGGAAGTTACATTCTCGAGCGCGGCTACGGCTTTGCCACGCTCACGGCCGAGGATTTTGCGCCCGACGACGCCAAACGCTACACGCGGGGAGTGATCGGTTCCGCGTTGGCGACCGGCCAGCAGGAACCGGGACCTGACGCCGGACGCGCGATCGCGGCTTGGGCCTGGGGACTGAGCCGGGCGCTGGACTACTTCGAAACCGACCCGCAGGTCGACAGCCGGCGCGTGATCGCCGTCGGCCATTCGCGGATGGGCAAGACGGCCCTCTGGGCGGCCGCCCAGGACGAACGCTTTGCGATCGCCATCTCGAACAACTCGGGCTGCGGCGGCGCGGCTCTCAGTCGCCGCATCTTTGGCGAGACCGTCGGAGCGATTAACCGCCGCTTTCCCCACTGGTTCTGCACGAATTTCTGGAACTACAACGAGCGTGAGGGGGAACTTCCATTCGACCAGCACGAATTGCTTGCGCTCGTGGCGCCGCGCCCCGTGTATGTCGCCAGCGCCGCAGATGACCGCTGGGCCGACCCGCATGGCGAGTTGCTGGCAGCGCTGGCCGCGCAACCGGTGTATCAGCTGCTGGGCCGCAACGTGGACGGACTCGCCGATCCCGCCCCCCTCAATCGCTCGAGCGGCGATTTTATCGGCTACCACATCCGCACGGGCAAGCACGCCTTGATGGACTTCGACTGGGTCCAGTACCTGGATTTCGCCGACCGGCATTTCGGCCACCGGCCCCCTGTCCAATAGGTTCGACTCGCAGTAGCGGATGCCCGGACTGGCCCGAATCGTCCTGCATCTTTTCGCTCTCTTGCAAAATAAGACAAATGTCTTATGATACCGCACGGTCTAAGACAACTGTCGTATTTCGGAGGCGAGCAGAGCATCGATGCCCCGCAGCAAACGTCCCAAGCTTTCGCCAGGCGAACTGCGACTGATGGCCCTGCTCTGGGATGGCGGTCCGCTGACGCTCGCCGAGGTTCACGAGGCCCAAGGCCGCGACGTCGCGCTGACGACGGTGCAGAACCAATTGAACCGCCTGGTCGAGAAGAAGGTCGTTGCCCGTTCGGGTCAACGACCGGCGCGGTACAGCGCCACGGTTGACCGCCAGCAGATGAGTCGTGGCTTTCTGGATCTGTTGATCGAAACTGTCGGGCAGGGGCGCGTGCTGCCGTTGATGGCTCAGTTGGTGTCACGCGGCCAGCTCATGCCGGACGAAGTGGCCCAACTTCGGCAACTCATCGATCGCGCGGAAGCGGAAGCAAAATCCACGCGCAACAAGACGTAACCAGGAGGGCGAGCATGGACTTCCGCGTGGCCTGGTTGCAGGGGCTCAGCGAGCGCATCGGATTGCTCGACCGTGGTGCGGAGGGGCTCTTTTTGCTCCTGCTCCGCAACAGTCTGGCGATCGCTGCGACGGCGGGCGCCGTGTGGCTGCTGGTTAAGTTCCTCGCGATCAGATCGCCGAGGTGGCGCCGCCTGCTGGCCGTCGGCATTCTGCTGCAGGGGTGCATCCTGTATCGCTGGGAGATCGAACTTCCTTGGCGCACGGTCGCGGCGCAGCGGCGGCAGTCCGCAAGTTTGCCTGGCGACCGCCAGGCTCCAGCCAATCTCGCGCCGGTACGCACGACGACTGCAGACGAGCAGGTCGTGCCGCCGGATTGGTCTGCCGCGCGCGTCGTGCCGGCGCTGCCGGAGGGCGAACCGGCCGTCGCTGCTTCGTGGTCGCGGGCGTTGCTCGCAATCTGGATCGCGGGAGTGATGGTTGCCGCCGCCCTCGCGACGATGTTGTACCTGCGGCTCTGGCTGGCTGTGCGCGGCGAGCCAACGATCGCGCCGGCGGAACTGCCGGAATGGCGTGAAACCCTGGCAGCCATGGGGATGCACGCTCGCCGGCGGCTGACGCTGCGCTTCACCACGGGCCAGGGACCGAGCGTCATGCTTTTGCCAGGCGAGACCACCGTGCTCGTGCCGCGCGACGTGTGGAGCGAGCTAAGTGACAGCCAACGCGTTGCCATCTTGCGGCACGAACTAGCCCATGTCGCCCGCGGCGATCTCTGGAAATCGCTCGCCGTGCGCGTGCTGGCGTTACCCTATTGGTTCAACCCTGGCGCCTGGTGGGGAGTCGCCCTGTTCGATGAAGCGGCCGAATGGGCGTGCGATGAGATGGCGACGCGCGCAGGGCTGCCGCCCCATGACTATTCGCGGCTCCTGGTGCAGGTCTCGAGCGGCTGGCCGCACTATCCTGCCCGACCGTTCGGCGCCGGCGCGACGCGATTGGCGAAGCGCATCGGCCATCTACTCGAGCCGGTGCGCCGCAGCGACCCGATCACGACGCGGGGAGTTCTCGCCGTCCTTCTGGCGGTGCTGTTGATGGGCAACGCGCTGAGTTTTCGCGTGGTCGCGGCCAAGGCTGTCGTTCCCCCGGCCGAAGCCGCTCAGGCGGCGCCAACGCCGCCGGCTGAGGCTGGTACGAGCCAGCCGGCAACGGCGTCCACCAAATCGGCCGAACCGGCGAATATCATTCTCGACTGCCAGGCGGTTGATGCGGAAACGGGCCAGCCTGTCGCGGGCGCGGCGATCGTCGTGACGTGGGTGAATTATTCGATCGATCAGGATCCTGCAGAACGAACCAGGCTGTTTGAAAAGCGGCAGCTCACGAAGACCGGCGCCGACGGCCGATATCAGGTCCTCATTCCGACCTGGGTGCAGGCGCGACGCGATCTGAACGCCTACGTCGAAGCAAAGCACGCCAACTACTTGCACTATTGGGGAAGCGAGTCGATCGCTGCGATTGTCGATCCACCGTTGGCGGCAAAACCGCCTGAGTTCACGGTCACCAAGATGACCCCCGGGCGTGAAATCGTCGGCCGCGTCGTCGATCCCGCAGGGAATCCACTCGCCGATGTGCAGCTGTATAAAGAGTATTCGAGGCAACCGCAGATTCACTATTCGACAGAACCGCAGATTCGTGACAACGAGTTTCCTGTAACGGACAGCCAAGGTCGTTTTCGCTGCCTGGTTGCTGCCAAGGGGTATGTGGCGATCCGCTTTCGCGCCACCCCCGACTTTTTCGAGGTTCCCTACGAGATCTCGGCCCAGCGCGATCAGGGAGATATCCGCCTCAGCCGCGGCACGCGTTTCCGTGGCCGCGTGCTGACGAGCTCTGGCGAGCCGCTCAAGAATGCGAAAGTCACGGTAACACTTCTCAACAGCAATACGGGAAGCAACACCGATTGCGATGCGCAGGGGAATTTTCTGACCGAGGCGTTCGGGCCCGGGACGCATACGATCAGCGCCGGCTGGATCGGCCCGCCCGGAGTACCCAGGAACGGCTTCACCTGGAACCCGCCCGAATTGTATCTGCCGCAAGAGGTGCTATTGACCGCCGAGCAAGACGTGCGGGAGGTGGAGTTTCGCCCCGTCGAATCAGTGCAGATCAAGGGCAAAGTGATGACCTATCCGAAACCCACCGGAGACGGCAAGGCGGATCTTTTCTATCGGATGCCGATTGTCAACGTGCAGGGGCTCTATCAAGGGCGGCCCTGGTCGGGCGGGGGCGCCGATTTCCACGACGATGGCACGGGGCGCTCGTTTCTACCGCGGGCGCCCAAGGGGCTCACGCGCGTCGAGCTGTCGTTCGGGAATTGGCCGCAACGAGTGCAACTGAACGGCGACGCACCCCTGCTGTTCGGCTCGGCGCTCAAGCTGGAAAAGCTGGAGAACGACCTGACGGATATTCGAATGTTTCGCTACGAGCCGACGGCCGTCGAGTTCGTGATTCGGCACCCTGCTGACCCAAAACTGGTCGAAGTCTCGGCGGTCTACGCCCGCGAGGCCGAGATGCGCGAGGCCGGAATGGAGTTTGCAACTGCCGACGCCGCGATGCGCCGCGGCCAGGAGGGGAACAAGGTGAAGTTCCTGATCCTCCCCGACGAATCCGTGCAATTCACCGTCAAGTCGCCTGGCTACCGTCCCTTGGCCCAAGAGCTTCGTCTGGTCGAGGGAGAGACGAAGCGCATCG
>JAEUIK010000029.1 GCA_016793185.1 Planctomycetaceae bacterium
TCGCTGGCGGTCTTGCCTTGCGATAGCATGCGCACCGCCAGACGACGACGGACTTCCAACTCCGCCGCAGTTCCTTTCGGTCTCACAAACCATTGTACGCATCAAACCCTCGCGGGTTCGTTAGGAATACAGACGTCAATAAATCCAGGTTCTCGGCCGTGATCTCGGCGATCACATCCTTGGCGCGACGCAGGTCCACTTCCAGACGCTGCTCCTTCGCCGAGGGCTTCGCGTCCTGGACGTTGGCAAAGACCCTCGTGGCGCTCGACAGCAGTTGCTTCTTCCAACCGTAATACTGCGTCGGGTTGATCCCCTCCCGCCGGCACAGCTCACTGATCTCCACCGTGCCATCCAGCCCCAACAACACGATCCGCAGCTTCTCCGCCGCACTCCAACTCCGCCGCTGACGCTTCTCGCCCATCGCTCCTCCTTCCATCCTGGGATTCCCAGGATTCTACGGTTCGGAGGAGGACGTCGCTAACTTGGCCAATGTCTCATTCGGGGTGATGCACTACATGAGAGCGTAGCTTGCTCGCTCCGAGTCATCCTTAAACTGGCGAACGATACTCGGACACTTGATCCCGAGTTCTTGGGCGATCTCGTGTCGAGCCCGCCCGTCGATAATGCAGGAATCCTGATCGATCACAATTGGCACTTGCACGCCGTTGTCTTGGATGCTTGCCCTCAATACCTTGCGGTCTGCGGCTCGCAACGGCGGTAACAAATTGAAGGAACTGCTCATTCTGGTCGGTTTCTTAGGCATAAAGAACTCCTTGGAAAAAGATTTCGATCGTACATATGGTCATGTTAGGCTAAGTCCTCCGACTGTAAATTTGGCACTTTGCCGGTTGTTCACCTTCAACATCCCAACGCAGAGCATCGCTGAAAGTTACGGCGAGTAATTTCAAGGAATGATTTTTTCGAGCGGAGCCACTGCTTGGCCTCGACGAGCTAGTGGAGTGTTTTGTCGCCGGTCGTTAGTGGTGCGAATTCGGGCCAACTTCGTCCGGGACGGGTGGAGACTCGGAATTCTTGTCGGCGGCAGCGTTCAGCAACTCGAGCGCGCTAGCGACGTGTTGCTGCCTGAGCTGCGCGGCGATGCTGCACCGTGCGAAGACCGAATTCGAACCGCGCGGCGATCGCCGTAGCGGGAAGGCTCGTCAGGGTGAGTTCCAGCACCTAACGCCGCGCCGGTCGCGATGCGTCGGCCTTTGGCCGACCGAACTGGTGAAGTTCGCCCGGGGCAAGAAGTTGGCAACAGCCAATCGTCGAGCAGGCGATGGATGATCGAGCTGAGCTTCGACCCGCCTATAAGTTGACCCCAGATTGGTGGGTCACTGTACCTTTGGCACGCCCGATCCGTCCAAGAATCCGTCCAAGAAACAAGGCCTCGTAAGTCGTTGACTTACAAGGCCTTATAATCGGGGCGACATGATTTGAACATGCGACCTCTGCGTCCCGAACGCAGCGCTCTAGCCAGGCTGAGCTACGCCCCGCGGTTCAGGCGGCCGGGTTGGGGCGCCGCCTGGCGGTGGGGTTGATTCGCGAAGCTTCCGCAGAAGGGTCGCGAGAACCCGAGTTTCGCATTGTAAGCCCGCCGCCTAGGGCGTCAACCGAAGCCCGGTCGGCGCGGCCGCTTTTCCACCCCGCGCTGCCGCGAATTCGCGCCGGCTTGCCAGCATGCCGGGGCGGTTTCGACTCACGCCGGCTCGTCCGATGCGCCTGCCGCGCTCAGCAACGGCACGAACCGGCACCCACCCAGGCTGCAAACCAGCGGCTGGCCGCCGATTTTGCGAATTTGCTGCAGGTCCTGGCTCTCAGGCGGGCCGAGGGGCGCCACCAGGATCCCTCCTTCTGCCAACTGCTCCCACAACGCGGGAGGAACCTCCGGCCCGGCGGCCGTGATCACGATCCGGTCGTACGGCGCCAGCTCGGGCCAGCCGAGGGTTCCATCTCCCACGATCAACGAGACGTTCTGGTAGCCCAACGAATACAAGCGCCGCGCTGCCTCGCGCGAGAGCTCGGCGTGGCGCTCGACGGTGACTACCCAGGCGGCCAGCTCGGCCAGGACCGCCGCCTGGTAGCCCGACCCGGTCCCTATCTCCAGGACACGCTCGCTCCCCGAAAGTTCAAGGGCCTCGGTCATCAGAGCCACGATGTACGGCTGGCTGATGGTCTGTTCGCAGGCAATCGGCAGCGCGCGGTCGGCGTAAGCGTCGGGCCGCAACGTGTCGGGCACGAAGTAGGCGCGATCGACGCGCCCGAGCGCTGCGAGCACGCGTGCCGAGCGGATGCCGCGCGCCGTGAGCTGCTCGTCGAGCATGCGCTGTCGCTGGGGCGGTAGTGGTTCGAAGGAGGCCACGTGCTCACCTGCCAGCGGAGTTCCAGGCGGAATCCCTCCCGCGGTGGTTCCAGGGGTCTCCAGCGCCGGCCTTGGCGCGGAGGCAACTCACTGCGTCAACCGAGCGGGCCCGCCGCTTCGACTTCGGCCGCCGGCGGGCGGGGAGCAGGAGACACGCCGTCGGCCGTTTGCCAGTCGACGATCTGCAGCTCCACCTTGCGCTGCCCGCGAAAATCGTTGATCACCGGCCGGAACGCGAAGGCGAGGGGGCCTTCGACCTGCGCTAGTTCGGTTTCCCAGTCGCCGTTGCCGAACGAGACGCCGCGGAGGCGCACGCCATGCTGCTCGAGGGAGAGCGCCAGGTGCCGCCCGCCACCGCCGATGCGCTTGGGAGGTTCCGACAGCCTGACGCCCTGCGCGCAGAGCAGCGGACGACGATTTCCTTCGCCGAAAGGGGCCAGCCGCTCGATCTGGTCGATGATCGGCAGCGTGAAGGCCGAGAAGGGGGCTTCGGCGTCGATCCAGAGCTCCGCGATGCGCGACTCGGGCTTGAGCGTCGTCGCGACGTACTCGCAAAAATCGGCGCGGAACTCGGGCAGCCGCGCCTCTTCGATCTTGAAGCCCGCCGCGGCCGCGTGGCCGCCGCAGCTCAGCAGATGCTCGCGGCACTGGTGCAAGGCCTGGTGCAGGTCAAACCCCGGCACGCTGCGCGCCGACCCGATGCCGGGGCGCACGCCAAGGTCGTCGAGCGAGACCATCAGCGTGGGGCAGTGAAACTTCTCGGCGATGCGTCCGGCGATGATCCCGACCACGCCGGCGTGCCAGCCGCGATCGGCCAGGACCAGCGCGGCGTCGTGTCCGGCCTCGATCTGCTCGAGCGCCTGCTTGTGGGCCGCCAGATAGATGCTGCGCTCGAGCGTCTGTCGCTGGCTGTTGAGCTCGTCGATGTAGCCGGCGAGCATGGCGGCGCGCTCTTCGGACGCAGTGGTGAGCAACTCGACGGCGAGCCGCGCTTCGCCCAGGCGACCGGCGGCGTTGATCCGGGGGGCGAGCGTGAACGCCACGTCCTCGCTCGTGAGCCGGGGCTTGCGGTCGAGCTCGGTCACCCTGAGCAGATGCTGCAGTCCGAGCAGCGGGCGCTGGCGGAGGCTCTCGAGCCCGTGGTAGACGATCACGCGATTCTCGTCGAGCAACGGCACGACGTCGG
The DNA here is from genome assembly GCA_016793185.1 of Planctomycetaceae bacterium. Taxonomy (GTDB): domain Bacteria; phylum Planctomycetota; class Planctomycetia; order Pirellulales; family JAEUIK01; genus JAEUIK01. The sequence continues at coordinate 3,549 of JAEUIK010000029.1, forward strand.
CCACGGTCCCCAGTGCGGCCAGCGCCACGGCCTGCATCAGGAACTCGCGCATGGCGGGATTGACGCGCTTGGCCTGGCTCGCCCGTTGGCACACCCCCCAGGCGAGCTTGAACGCGACGCCGGCGCCGCTCAGACCCTGAAACGGATAGGCGCTGCCGGGGAGCGCCGGGTGGACGATGGCCGCCGCCTGGGGGAGCACCGGCCCGATCGTGTGATGATCCGTGATGATCAGTTCCAGCCCGAGCCGGGCCGCGGTTTCGGCCTCGGCCACAGCCGAGACGCCGCAATCGACGCTGACAATCGTCTGGGCCCCCTGGCGAGCGAGCGTCTCGAGCGCCTCGTTGTTGAGCCCGTAACCTTCTTCGAGTCGATGCGGAACGTAGTACCCGACGTCGGCGCCGAGCAGCGTGAGACAGCGCCAGAGGATGGCCGTGGCCGAGACACCGTCGACGTCGTAGTCGCCGTAGATCACGATCCGCCGGCGGTCGGAAACGGCTTTCGCCACCGCGTCGGCGGCGGCAGGCAGGCCGGGGAGTTCATCAGGCTCGCGGAGCGCGGTGAGCTTGGGTTCGAGGAACTCGCGGGCGCGGTCGGGATCGTCGATGCCGCGTCCCAGCAAGAGCTGGGCAATCACCGGGGGGACTCGCGCCGCACGCTCGAAGGCGACGATCCGGTCTTGATCGTGAGGACGGATCCGCCATAGCTTCCGCACGGTGTCCTCCTGACAGCAGGCCAACCGCGCGGCGGCCAACCGGCGCGCGGGCCCCGACAGACTCGAAACGGGCGCGCTCGACGCCGCACGCGCCCCCCGCGCGCGGGGAGACTACTTCTTCTTTTCGGCGTGCAGCGTGTGCTTGCGCAGCCGGGGCGAGTACTTGCTGAGCTTGAGCTTTTCGCCGCCGGTCTTGCGGCGCAGCGTGTAGTTATGGTCGCCCGTCTCCTCGCAGACGAGAAACACGGTTTCGACTTTCTTCTTGCTCTTGGCCATGACTCGCGATGCTCCGCAGCTCTCCAGAACGCCCGGGCTCGACGGGGCATCGCAGGGCGATCGCCGGCGGGAGCGAGTGGGGCCTGGGGGGACTTGTGACAAACCTAGGCAGGCCGCCATTTTAGCGTGCCCGGCGCGAGTCCGGAAGGGCTGCCCTGGGCCGCGAAAACGGCCTGCTTTTGCCGCCAATTGGCGACTTGGACCCTTTGGGATACAAAGGGAATTGCCCCCACGACTCCCACCCAGGTGCCTCCGATGCGAGTGATTGTCGAGCCCGATCGCGACGAGGTTGGCCGCCGGGCGGCCCAATTCGTGGCCGAACTGGTCCGCCGCCGCCCGACTTGCGTGCTGGGGTTGGCCACCGGCGGCACCGTGCTGGGAACCTACGCCGAGCTGATCCGCATGCATCGCGAGGAGGGGCTCGACTTCTCGCGCGTTGTCTCGTTCAACCTCGACGAGTACGTGGGCCTGGGGCCGACCCATCCCCAGAGCTATCGCCACTTCATGCAGCAGAACTTCTTCGACCACATCAATATCGACGTCCGCAACACGCATGTCCCCGACGGCCGGGCGCTCGACTTCGAGGCCCACTGCGAACAGTACGAGAAACACATTCGCGAAGAGGGGGGCATCGACCTGCAGATCCTCGGGATCGGCGGCGACGGACACATCGCCTTCAACGAGCCCGGCTCGTCGCTGGGGAGCCGGACCCGGCTCAAGACGCTCACCGAAGAGACCGTTCGCGACAACGCCCGCTTCTTCGACAACGAGGACGAAGTCCCCCGGCTGGCGATCACGATGGGGGTCGGCACGATCCTCGAGTCGCGGCGCTGCCTGCTGATCGCGTGCGGCGAGAGCAAGGCGAAAGCGATTCGCGAAACGATCGAGGGCCCGGTGACGGCGCAGATCACCGCGTCGGCCTTGCAGCTCCATCGCGAAGTCGTCGCGATCCTCGACGAAGAGGCGGCGCGCCTGCTGGAGCGCCGCGAGTATTACCGGCAGGTCGAGCACGCGCAAACGCTCATGCGCTCGGGACAGATGCGCCCGCTCTCGCCGACGCGATAACGCCGTGGCCGTCACGATTGCACGGTTCCCCCCGAGCCCCGGGCCTCAGGTCCGGGGAGCTGAACCGGCGATCAGCGCTGCCACGCGCATCGGCTCCGGAGAGTCGAACCCGCGATCGGCGCTACTACGCGCATCGGCTCCGGGGACCTGAGGTCCCCGGCTCGGGAAGATGCATTTGCGTCGGACTCTACGTGCTCGGAGTGATTAATGCCGCGGCCGATCTTCACCCCGAGCCCCGGGCCTCAGGCCCGGGGAGAAGAACCCGCGATTGGTGCTGCTATGTGAATCGGCTCCGGGGAGTCGATCCTGCGATTGGCGCTGCCACGCGCATTGGCTCCGGAGAATCGAACCTGCGATCGGCGCGGCCACGCGCATCGGCTCCGGGGGCCTTAGGCCCCCGGCTCGGGAATACGCAGGGCGCATCGGAGATACACGCTATGTTCCGGCGCGAGCGGAAAGCGCCACAGCCAGTAGTCGATATTGAACGAATAGTTCATGCGCGGTTACGCGAAGAGCGCGCGG
>JAEUIK010000041.1 GCA_016793185.1 Planctomycetaceae bacterium
TCAAGGTCGCCGGCGGGACGGGCCGGGGGCGGTTTGGCGACGATTTCATTCAACTCGCCCGCGACGAAGGGGTGGCCGACCGGATTGCCTGGCTCGGCTTCCAGAATCAGGCTCAGATCGACGAATTGCTGCGCACGTCGCTGTGCCTGGTCTTTACCAGCGTAGTCGAGGGTTTTGGCTTGCCGCCGCTCGAGGCCATGGCCCGGCGCTGCCCCGTGGTGGCCTGCAATGCCACGGCCATGCCCGAGATCATCCAGGACGCGGGTCTCTTGGTCGAACCGCGCCAGGCGGGCCAGTTTGCCGAGAGCGTGATCCGGTTGCACCGCGACGAGCAACTGCGTCAGACCATGGCCGAGCGAGGCCTGGAACGCGCCAAAGACTTCCCCGCTTCGTCCTCGGCGGCCAAGCTGTGCGAAGTGTTCCACAAGGTCACCGGACTCCCAGTGCAAGGGAATGTCCCGGTCCGGGCCTGACGTTTCCCGGCGGCCGGCGGACTCGCCAAGGAATTGCGGACCGCCGATGTTCCTTTGTGAATCTGCGACATCGTGGCCCCTGCATGCGGACGATTCACCTGATCAATGATTTGACCTGCGTGGGGGGGCCGGCCATCACCGTCCCCCAGTTCTGCAATGCGCTGGCCGCCGCCGACGTCGATGTGGAACTCTTCACGATCGCCCGGGGTCCGGTCGACTCGAGCCAGTTTCGCTTTCGCTACCGCGAGTTCCCGAGCAGCCAAGTTCTGCGGCAACTGAACATCTCGGGGCCCATGCACGACGCGCTCCGCGCTGCGGGCCACGAGCCGCTGGTGATGCATAGCCATGGACTCTGGTCGATGCCGGGCGTCTATCCGACGTGGGTCGCCCGGCGGCAAAAAAACGTCCGCACCGTCATGGCTCCACACGGCGCGTTGGCCCCCTTCGCCTTTCGCTGGCGCTGGTGGCGGAAAGCCCCCTTCTGGTGGGCCGCCCAACGAAAAGCTCTGCGGTCGTTCCACGCTCTGCATTCGACCGGCCCAGGCGAAACGCGAGACCTCCGGCAGCTCGGCCTCAAACAGCCGATCATCGTCGTTCCGAATGTCGTCCCGATTCCCGACAAGTGGCGAGATCCGCCGGATTCGTCGCGCCCTCGGCGGGCGCTGTTTCTCGGGCGGTTGCACCCGATCAAGGGACTCGACACTTTGATCAAAGCCTGGCGGCTGGTCCAAGAAAGATTTCCGGACTGGGAACTCGAACTGGTCGGCCCCGAGGATCTCGGCGGGTATCAGCAGCAGCTCGCGCAGCTGGCGAGCGAACTGGGCGTGCAGCGTCTCATTTTTTCGGGGCCCGCCCTGAACGGCGCGCGCGACGCGGCCTACAACCGAGCCGACCTGTTCGTGCTGCCATCGCATTCGGAGAACTTCGGGCTGGTGGTCGGCGAGGCCCTCGCGCATGGGGTGCCGGCAATCGCGTGCAAAGGCTCACCTTGGCAGCGCCTCGAGTCGCAGGGATGCGGCTGGTGGGTCGAGCATGGGGAAAACACCATCGCGACTGCGCTTTGCGAAGCCATGTCGCATAGCGATAGCGAACTGCGGGCCAAGGGAGCCCTGGGACGGGAGTGGGTTTCGCGCGAATTCTCGATGCCGCGCGTCGCCCAGCTCACTCGCGAGGCGTATGCCTGGCTGCTGGGGGGCGGAACGCCCCCCGAGTGCGTCACGCTGTCAGGCGAGGCGACCTGACTGCCGCGACACGCCGGCAACCGCTTCCCGGCGAAATTCGGACGCCGACCGATTGCGCGACTATTGTCTCGCCGCGCGACCCCCTATACTAAAGGTTTCTGGGGTGGACCAGCCTGGCGTCCGGATGACCGGCAAAGGTTGGTGATTCGATCGCGATGTATCGGTGACCGCCGTCGGCGGTTGACCGGCGCACCGCGGAGGGCGTGGCAACACTTCGGCGGCGCCACGGACGTTTTTTATCGACGCAGCGCTCAGCCCGCGCAGGCCGAGCTGCACCAGTGGCACCCCAAGCCCTGTGGTTCGACGCGACCTGGCCGTTCTGGCTGCGGGTCCGTCGCGGGACAGGGTAATCGACAGCAGCAGCATGCAATCCATCCACCTGATCAACGACCTGACCAGCGTCGGGGGCCCGGCCATGACCGTGCCCGAACTGTGCAATTCGCTGGCCGACGCCGGGCACCAAGTGGAACTGTTCACGATCGCCCGCGGTCCGGTGAACGTGAATGATTTTCGCTTCGTGTATCGCGAGTTTCCCGCAACCGCGTTCCTGCGAAAGCTCTCGCTCTCGGGCGAGATGCACGACGCGCTGCGGGTGGCCGCCAAGCAGCCGGTCGTGATGCACAGCCATAGCGTCTGGTCGATGCCCTGCGTGTATCCCACCTGGGTCACCCGCGGCAACAACGTGCCGGCGCGCACCGTCATTGCCCCGCATGGCACGCTGGCCCCCTATGCCTTTCGCTGGCGGTGGTACCGCAAGGCGCCCTTCTGGTGGGCAGCGCAAAAAAAGGCTCTGGAGACCTGTGACTGCCTGCATTCGACGGGCGAGGGGGAGTCGCAGGATTTTCGACGGTTGGGCCTGAAGCAGCCGATCATCAACATCCCCAACGCGATTCCCGTCCCGCCCGACCGCCACGCGAGTCCCGATCCGTCGCGCCCGCGCCGCCTGATGTTCCTGGGGCGGTTGCACCCCATCAAGGGACTCGACACGTTGCTCCGCTCGTGGCGGCAGGTTCAGGACCAGTTTCCAGGCTGGGAACTGCAACTGGTCGGTCCGGAGAACTGCAAGGGGTACCACGCCTACCTCACTTCGCTGGCCGCGGAGCTGGGCTGCGAGCGGCTCCTGTTCCAGGACTCGGTCCTCGGCTCCGCCAAGGACGACGCCTACAATCGGGCCGATCTGTTCATCTTGCCGTCGCACACCGAAGGCTTTGGCCTGGTCGTGGCCGAGGCGCTGGCACACAGCGTTCCGGCCATTGTCTGTCGTGGAGCCCCCTGGGCCGGTCTCGAAACCAACGGCTGCGGCTGGTGGGTCGAGCATGGCGAGGCCCCGATTGCCGAAGCCCTCCGCGACGCCCTGTCGCTCAGCGACGCAGAGCTCAGCGCCAAGGGAAAACTCGGCCGCGCCTGGGTCGAGCGGGATTTTTCGCATCGCCGGGTCGCGCAATTGATGGGCGAAGCGTATGCTTGGTTACTGGGGGGTGGGACGCCGCCGGAGTGCGTTCACCAGTAGCCCGCGGGTCCTTCGTCCGACTCCCGCTGGGTAATTCTCTCGCTACCGGTGCCTCCGTACACGATGAGCTCAACCCGACCGTCGGAGCCGAGATCGCTGCAAGCCCTCGCGGAACTGACCGATGCCCTCCGCCAGAACCGCGCCACGGTGGGCGTGATCGGCCTGGGCTACGTAGGGCTCCCCCTGGTGCGGGCGTTCGTCCAGGCGGGCTTTCGCACGCTCGCGTTCGACCTTGATCAGCAGAAGGTCGACAAACTGCAGGCCGGCCGGAGCTACATTCGCCACATCGAGTCGGAATGGATCGCCCGCGCGATCGACGCCGGGCAACTCCAGCCGACGACCGACATGTCGCGGCTGACCGAGGCCGACGCCATCCTGATCTGTGTGCCGACGCCGCTGACGAAGAGTCGCGATCCCGACTTGTCGTTCGTCGAGAACACGGCGCGCCAGATCGCCGCCACGCTCCGGCCCCAGCAACTCGTCGTGCTGGAAAGTACGACCTACCCGGGCACGACGCGCGACGTCGTGCTGCCGATTCTCGAGCAGAGCGGCCTGCAAGTCGAGCGCGACTTCTTTCTCGCCTATAGCCCCGAGCGCGAGGATCCCGGCAACCCCCGCTACGGCGTCGGCAGCATTCCGAAGGTCGTGGGAGGCGTGGGGCCGGTCAGCAGCGCCTTGGGGCAAGCCTTGTATGCGCGGATCGTCGTCGACGTGGTGCCGGCTTCCAGCGCCGAGGTGGCCGAAGCCTGCAAGATCCTCGAGAACACCTATCGTGCCGTGAATATCGCCCTGGTCAACGAGCTGAAGGTGCTGTTCGACCGGATCGGTATCGACGTCTGGGAGGTGATCGAAGCGGCCAAGACCAAGCCCTTCGGGTTCCAGGCTTTTTATCCCGGGCCAGGGCTCGGCGGCCATTGCTTGCCGATTGATCCGTTCTACTTGAGCTGGCTCGCGCGCAAGCATGCGATGCCAACGCGTTTCATCGAGCTGGCCGGCGAAGTGAACCGGCGGATGCCGGGCTATGTGATCGACCGCCTCGCGGCCGCGCTCAACGACCTTGGCCTCCCGGTTCGCGGCAGCAAGGTTCTCGTCCTGGGGCTGGCCTACAAGAAGGACGTCGACGATCAGCGCGAAAGCTCGTCGTACGTGCTGATGGAGCTCTTGCTCGAGCGTGGAGCCGAACTCAGCTACAACGATCCGTACATTCCCGTGCTGCCCAAGACGCGCGAACACGACCTGCCGCTCTTGGAAAGCCAGCCGCTGACGGCCGACCTGCTGGCGGCCCAGGATGCCGTGCTGATCGCCACCGACCATTCGAGCTACGACTACGACTTCATCGTCGCGCACGCCCGCCTGGTCGTCGATACCCGCAACGCCACGGCCGGCGTGCGACGGGGGCGCGAAAAGATTCGCAAGGCCTGACGGGTCGCGCTGCCGCGCAGGAAGAAGCTGCCGAACCCGCGCGCTAGTCGCGCGGCGCTTCCAGTCGATCCTCGCCAGCGGCGTCCTGCCAACGGACCGAAGCGATCCGGAAATCCTGCGCGGCAGTGAGCTGGATCTCGGCCTGCCACTGTGCACCAGCCACGCGGAAACCCGCGGCTGCACAACTCAGCTCGAGGTCAGCAGGCCCCAGCAGCGTCCAGAACCGCGCCCCCTGGCCGTTCGTGACGGCCGCCAGCGACAGCGCCGGCTCGCGGTTGCCGTAATAGCGCGAGCGCCACCCGCGTGTGGAGTGGGCATCTCCCGTCACCAGCGAATACTCAGGCGTCCCCTCGGCCAGGCCGCATCGCACCAGGTAGGGGCCGGCCGGCGTGTCGAGCCGGAGCGCTCCCAGCGCTTCGTCCCAGCGGTGGGGAAAATCGGCCAGCAGCCAATGCAGCCGGTACCGATGCGGCTGATCGCCCGCGAGTGCATCCAGGACGAGCCAGTGCTGATCGCCGAGGCGCAGGACCTCGCGGTGATGCTCGAGCCGCGGATCGAGCCGGCGATAGCCGGTGTGGCCGCCGCGCCACAGTTCGAGCGATCCGCGCGGCGAACGGATGGCGTTTCCCTGGGCCTGAGCCCAGTCGAGCCAGAGGAAGCGCCCGGCCCGCGTCATCTGGTCCTGGTCGTCGACGCCCACGGTGTTGTGGACGGCAGTGACGGCCAGCGCGTTTTGCCAAGGGGGCGTGCCGTTGTAGAGATAGGCGCCAGAGTCACAGGCGATGTTGATCCCGCGCCACCAGAGATCCAAGTGCAACTGGTCGGCCTGATTCGGGCGGTCGCGATACCGCGCGGCGCGGATCATCCCCCAGCTTTCCCGGCCGCGGAGAACGTCGTAGCCCGCCGTGGCAAAGTGTGCGCTCGCGGGGGGAGGGAGTGAGGCGTTCGGAGGAGGCGTCGCGGCAGCCGGAGTCTGGGCGCGCCGCGCGACCTCGACGCCCGCCAGCCACAGCAAATCTTCGTTCCAATCTCCCGGGCCGAGTGCCAAGGTCTTCGTCGCCGCCCAGCCGGCCGCTTGCACGGCGGGGCGATAATCCTCATAGGGGGCGACGCTCAGCGGCAAAATCAGCGCGCCATCGTTCGGCCCGTAGTTGGGAACTTGCCCGGTGAGCGGGTCGAGCATCTCACGCAAGAAGTTGGCCGCGAGGCCCAGCCGCCGCGAGACCAACGGCGCGAGGGGTTCGCCCAATTGTTCGCCGATCCGGACCCCCCAGGTCAGGACGTTGAGCATCACCCGGTGGTAGTTGTGCGAGTGCTGCGTGTAGCCGCCATCGTCGTAGATTTGCAATGGCACTTGCTCTTCGACGATCGCGCGCCCCGCGCTGCGCCAGCGCGCCGCGGCCGAAAACTCCTGGAGCACGAGACCGGCCGTGAACAGGCCGACCCCTTCGCTCAGCGCATGGTTGTTCTGCTGCGAGCGGGCGTAGACCGTCGTCCCGAGAATGCGGTCGGCGTGCGCGGCAATCATCCCCACCAGGCGGCCGAACCGATCGTCATGACTCTCGGGCGAGGCCGCAAACTCGTAGAGTCCGAAGACCATCGCCAGGAGCCGCAGTGCCGATTCCTGGCCGCAGATCCAGAGCGGCCCCGCCTGCGGCGGATTCTGCGCGCACCAGCCGTCGAAGAGCCGCCAGAACGCCGCGGCGTACTTTTCGTCCGCGGTGTAGCGGTACGCCCGGGCGAGCTTGAAGACCCAGGCGAAGCGGGCCGGCTCGAGCTGGTACTTGAGATCGCCCGACGACGGGGCATCCCAGGAGACGTGGGTCCAGTGCGCGCGGCCGTCGACAACCTGGCCGGTGAAGGGATTGCGAAACCAGTCGGCGCGGGGGTCGAAGGGAGCCCAGAGCCGCGAGAAGTACTGCATCTCGCCCGCCGCCAGGCGATCCGCCTCGGCAGTCAGCGCTGGCCCGATGTCGGGAAACAACTGGCGGTATTCGTGTGTGAGCGCGGCGGGCTCGGACTGTGCGAAGAGGCCGCGCGCACATTGAGCGCGCAGCCGCGGCAATTCGTCGGGGGCAGGAATCCAGCGGGCAAGTTCGCCCGGCGGATAGCGGCGCGCGAGCCAGCCGCTGCGCTCGATCAGCTCGTGCCGCACCCGCAGAGCGGTTCGCCGCAGGCCCATGGCCGCGACCGCTTTGACGGCGATTCGCGCCCGGCGAGTCAGGCCAGCCAACGGCATGCTTCCCATTCACAGCAGAATTTTGAAGTGAACCGCCGCAAGTCGTGCGGCTGGCGCGCGGCGCCGAGCGGCCAAACGGCCGCCCAGGGGAATAATAGTCCGCCGCTCACGGGAGCGTCAAACCCGCGGCGCTTGCCAATTCGACGCGCGGCTGCCATCATCACGGCGGACAAGCACACCTGGTTCTGCGCCCTGCCCATGACGCCCACTCCGGCCCATTCCCGTCAAACGTCGTTCGGATACTTTCTCAAGCGTGCGCTCGACGTCGTGGTGTCGCTCGTCGCGCTCACGCTGACCTCCCCGTTGTGGATCCTGACCAGCCTCTGGATCTATCTGCAGGACTTCGGGCCGATCTTCTACCGGCAAGAACGGATGGGCTTGGACGCGCAACCGTTCGAGGCGCTCAAGCTCCGCAGCATGCAAGTGAATAACTTCGCGGTCGACGAGCTGGGACAGACGACGCTCTCGAGCCCCCTGGTGACGCCGGCGGGCAAATTCGCCCGGCGGTTCAAGATTGACGAGCTGCCGCAGCTCATCAACGTGTTGCGCGGCGACATGACCCTGGTGGGTCCGCGGCCGACCGTCCGCTCGCAGGTCGAGACGTACACGCCGGTCCAGTTGCGGCGGCAGAGCGTGCTGCCCGGCGCTACTGGTTGGGCCCAGATCAACGGCGGCATCGAGCTCGATTGGAACCAGCGGATCGTGCTCGACGTGTGGTACGTCGACCATTGGAGTCTCTGGCTCGACTTCAAGATCCTCTCGCGGACGCTGGGGGTGATTTTGTTTGGCGAGAAGCCCAACCCCGCGGCCTTGGCCGAGGCTGAGGCCTACGCGCGCCAGGCGTACCCCGAAGGGGGCTGGGGCTACGAGTAAGGGCGTCAGCGGGTTGGCAGCCGAAATCGTCAGCCGATTCGCGTGCTCGTGCCGGCGGTGAGACGCGCGCTCTCCACGCGAGCACGCTACGTGACGGCGATGCGGCAGCCCTTTTTGGCCGCTTCGACCGCCGCCAGCGAGGCCGCCGTGACGTTCCAGATTTCCGCCGGCTCGAGGAACGGCGCTCCGCCCGCGGCAATCCGCTGGACGAAGCCGGTGATCTCAGCGACGTGCCCTTTATCCTGGCGGAAGAGATTCAGCTTGGTGAAGTTCGACCAGCCGTAAGCGGTCAGCTTGCGGAAGTTGTCGAGTTCGAGCACGCGTCCCTGGCTGAAGATCTGCAGTTGCTCTTTCGGATAAGCCCGCGCGCCGTTGGCGAAGTAGTGCAGGTTCCCGAGCGACCCGTCGGCAAATCGCAGGGCGAGGCTCGTCTTGTCGTCGGGCGTGGCCACGCCGGGTGCGTCGCCGATCGACATGCCCTGCACCTCGGTCACCGGCGCGCCGACCAACGAGCTCAGCAAGTCGATCCAGTGGCACCCTTCGCCGATGATCCGGCCGCCGCCCACGATCGGGTCGTGCACCCAGTGCTCCGGCGGGATCGTGCCGGCGTTGACCAGCATGTTCATACAGACGGGCTGAGCCCGGCCGGTCAGCAACTGGCGGATCTTCACCGCGTGCGGCGAGTAGCGGCGATTGAAGCCGACCATCAGTTGCAGGCCGGTCGTGCGCTCGAACGCCGCTCGCACCTGGTCGAGTCCCGCCTGATCGATCGCCAGCGGCTTCTCGACGAAGACGTGTTTGCCCGCTTCGAGTGCCGCCACCACCATCGGCACGTGCAAATTGTGCCGGGTGGTGATGAAGATGGTATTGATCGCGGGGTCGGACAAGAGCGTGCGATAGTCGGTCGTGCTCTTCTGGAACGAGTACTTGCGGGCCGCGTCGGCGGCCGTCACGCCGCTGGCGCTGGCGATGCTCACCAGTGTCGCCCCGGACTGGCGCAAGGCCGGGAGCAACGTTCCCTTGGTGAAGATTCCGGCGCCGATCACGCCCACCCCCACTTTGCTGGTCGGCGTGCTCGGCGCGACCGGTACGGGCGTGCGCACCACGACGCGCTCGAGCGACGGCACTTCGGGGTATTGCAGGATCAGCCCGAGTTGCTGGCGATCGTTCGAGAGCAGATCGTAAGCCTGCGCCGCTTCGTTCAGCGGCAGGCGCGAGGTGATCAGCGGGTTGACGTCCAGCTTGCGGTCCGCCAGCAGCCCCAGCACGGCTTCCATGTTCCGCTGCTCGGTCCAGCGCACGAAGGGGAGCGGGTAATCGCGGCCGCGCTCTTCGTAGTCGGCGTCGTACCGCCCGGGACCGTACGAGCACGAGACCTGGAAGCTCAATTCTTTCTCGTAGAACTCGGCCCGATTGAGCGCGAGATTCACCACGCCAATCAGGACGATGCGGCCGCGTTTGCGCGACATGCGGGCCGACTGGCTGACGATCTGGTCCTCTTTGGCCGAGGCGGTGATCAGCACGCCATCCATGCCGACGCCGCCGGAGAAGGCGAGCGCGACTGCCACGGGGTCGGCCCCCGAACGGATGTCGACCGTTTCGGCGCCGAACTGGCGCGCCAGCTCGAGGCGGCCGGGATCGACGTCGATGCCGAGCACCCGCGCTCCGTTGGCCACGAGCATTTGTACGCTCACCAGCCCGATCAATCCCAGGCCGAAGACGGCCACGCGCTCGCCCAGCGTGGGGGCCAGCAGGCGGATCCCCTGCAGGCCAATGGCGCTCAACACCGTGAAGGCCGCCTGATCGTCGTCGACATTGTCGGGGATCTTGGCGCACAGATTGACGGGCACGTTGACGACCTGCGCGTGCGCGCCGTTCGAGGCCACGCGATCGCCCACCTGAAACCGCTCGACTCCGGCTCCCACCGCGAGCACTTCGCCGGCGTTGCAATAGCCCAGCGGCAGCGGCTCGTCGAGCTTGGCAAACACGGCCTCGAGCGTGGGCAACAGCCCGTCGCTCTTGATCTTCTCGAGCACCTGCTTGACCCGTTCCGGGTTCTGCCGGACTTTCGACAGCAGGTTGGCCTTGCCGAACTCGACCAGCGAGCGCTCGGTGCCGGCGGAGATCAGCGTCGCCCGCGTGCGCACCAGCAGCCGTCCGGCGGACACGGCCGGACAGGGGACGTCGGCGACCTCCAGGACGCCCGACTTGAGATGTTGGATCACTTGCTTCACGATGGTCTACCCGCTCGGCCCCCAGATGAAGTTGCCTTGGCACGCGGCGCGGCTGTCGTCCGTATTCCAGTTCGCCCGGGGGCTCGCGTGAGACGGCGACGAAGGTACGAGTATAGTCTGGCAGCGCCCCGAACGCAGGGGGGCCGGGCGCGTCTCCATTCTTCGCCGCCTGCCAGCCGGCGAGCCGCAACACCCTCACGAACACGGGGATTGCCGGCCTGTTGGCGAAGTTGTGACGGTTATCCGGAGCGACCGCCGCCGGCCCCGCACGACACGGCCACTCGCACCTTGACCCGCGCCCCCGGTGAACTCAGAATCGCCTCGGGGAGACGAAGCCGCGGGGGACGCGCGGCCCCCCTGGCGAGCGAAAGGGCTGGCGTGGAAGACCTGGTGATTTTCGGAACGGGGGGCGCCGGACGCGATACCGAGCAGATTGTGCTCGACATCAATGCCCAGCAGCGTTCCTACAACCTGCTGGGGTATCTCGACGGCAATGCCGCCCGCCACGGCCAGGCGATTCATGGTTTGCCCATTCTGGGGGACCTCGACTGGCTGACGCGCTATCCGCAGACGCGGGTGGTGATCGCTGTCGGCAATCCCGCCGCTCGGCGCCGGCTGGTCGCGCGGACGGTCCAACTCGGACATGAGCGTTTCGCGACGCTCGTGCACCCGCATGCGCTGGTCGGCAAGTGGGTCGAGATCGGCGAAGGCTCCACGCTGTACGCCAGCTGCGTGCTGACGGTCGATATCCGCGTCGGGCGATTTGCCTGGCTGAATGTGGCCACGACCCTGGCCCACGACGTCGTGACGGGCGAGTTCGTGACGCTGGCGCCGGCGGCCAATGTCTCGGGCAACGTCACGATCGGCGACGGCTGCGACCTGGGAACGAACTGCGCCATCAAGCACCAGCTGACGCTGGGCGAATGGTCGATCATCGGCGCGGGCGCCGCCGTGGTGAAAGACATCCCTCCCAACGTGACCGCGGTGGGAGTCCCCGCCAAAGTCATTCAAACCCGCCCCTCGGGCTGGCATCTGGCGTAGTTCGACTTCGATTCGCCCGAACTGGGCCGGGGCGAATGCAGGCCGAGCCATCTGCGGGAGTCCGGTCCGTTAGGTAGGTTCGTCCTCAGGTAGGTTCGTCCTCGGAGCCCTCGCTGTGCGCGTTGGGCGACGCGGTTTCCACTTCGGGAGGCGAGTCCTCCCCAAACAGCAACAAGTTTCGCTCGTTCCGCTCGCCGCCGAGCGATTTTCGCCAGGCCGGGGGGACATCCAGGGCCCCGGCAGCCCGCAGTTCATCCACGGAAATCAAGTGTCGGTCCGCCACAAATCGCCTCCAGGAGTTTTGCTTGGGCTGGTTCCATCTCGACGAGCAACGCCAGAACGTGCAGGACATTGAGCAATTCGGTCGTGTACTCGGCCAGCCAGTGGTCGGGTTGAATGTCTCCGAGTTTCGAAGGGGGCCGGCGGTCGCCGATGATCGGCCGCGCACGATTTTTCTTACGATAGCTGAACCATTGCGTCAACACGCGCTTGCCAGAGACTTCGTACTGCCACACCTCGGGGGGGACGTTGTCGACAAATCCCGTTCCGACCAGCAACCGCCGTTGTGAGGCATCGTAGTCGATCTCATCGGGCATCGAAGCGGGATCGTCCGGAATGGCCCCCGCCTTGGGGATGCGCGGGGCCCGCTCCTTGGGCAGCCGGGGCGGCCCCGGCGGACGGTCGGCTTTGCGATCGGCAAAACGCTCGCCGAAGGTGTGCAGCCAGATCACGCGGCGTCCCAACTCCGCGGCTTGCGCGAACAACTTCGGCTGGGCCGTCATCGGCATGCGCAGCCCGGGTTGCGCCAGATCCATTTGAAACCGCGCCGTGTACGCCGGATGGGCCGCCACGCCCGCCAGATAGGCGAGAAAATCCTCGGCCGTCACCGGCTTCTTGTACTCGGTCGTCAGAAACTCCAGCAGCTTCGGCGGCAGGTTAGGCTGCGTGGCAGCTGCGTCGCGATAGAGAGGAAAGACGCGACCGCCGCGGCCGTTGTAATGGTGTAAATCAGGAATTGCCGTTGTGAACGACAGCGCAGGACCAGCAGTTGGTGACCGATCGCTGGGCGCGGTTAGATAAAGTTGCTGTTCGCCGTGGGATCGCCACAACTCGGGATTCGGCTGATTGATCACGCGGCTGTCGGGAAGTATCCACTGACGATCGAATGAGCGATATCCATAGCGAACCGGCGGTAGGCAATCCGATTTCTCCTCCGCGACGGGCTTGGGATTATCGCTGTAGCCAGGCAGTCCTTTGACGACCTTGTTCACATGCTTATCGCCCGGCTTTCCGCCACGAAGGTGTGGATGAAACAGCTCCTCCTTCAAGTCGGGCTTGGCACGAACTAGGCTTTGTCCCAAAAGGCATCAAACGAGCTTATAAGTTAGGTATTGCCTGATGAAGGCGAGTTTGAGCATGCCGCCGAAATTTTTGGCAGTCTTTTCGAAGCGGGAGAAGATGCGGCGGCTTTCCTTGAGCCAGCC
>JAEUIK010000051.1 GCA_016793185.1 Planctomycetaceae bacterium
AGGTAGCTCAAAGCGGTACCCAGGAATCCTCCGGCAGCGGTGCTGAGGAACTCGCGCCGGGTCTCGCCGCAGGGGGTCGGTGCGCGCAGCACCGCGGCGAGTTCGTGGTGCGTGACTGGGCCAGGCTTAGATCGCGACATAGTGTTCGTTCCCGCGCGCGGCGCGCCTACTCCCAGTAAAAGAACTCGTTGGAATTCAGCACGACCAGGCAGAGGCTTTCGAGGGCCAGGTTCTCGGCCGCGCTGCCGTCGCGTCCGGCGGCCTGCGAGTCGCCGGCGATCTGGCTCTGCTGACGCCCGAGGAAATCGGCCATCACCTGTCGCTCGCGCTCGGTCGGCAGGCGGCACAGCGTCAATTCAAACAACCGGTCCAGTTGCGGCCCACGCTGCTGCGCGGGCGTGCTATCGGGGGGGCCGGCCGTTTCGCGAAGGACGCGCTCGGCCAGCAGTTTGGCCTGCTCGCTCATGAAGCGGCCGTTCAGATAGGTCAGGGCCTGCGGCGCGACGGTCGAAACCACGCGCTGTTCGCATCCCTGGTTGGTGTTGGGAGCGTCGAGCACTTCCAGCTCCGGGATCGGCAGGGTCCGCTTGACGAACACATACAGGCTGCGCCGCACCTGCTGCCGGGGATCGGACTTTCCCCAGCCGCTGCCGGGCCGCGATTGGCTGGCCAGCACCGCTTCGGAGACGTGGGGGAAAACGCTCGGGCCGCCGCGTTCGAGATTGAGCGTCCCCGCAGCTGCCAGCACCTGATCGCGAACCACTTCCGCCTCGAGCCTCCGCGCCGGCCAACGCCACAGCAGATTGACCTCGACGTCGCTGCGTGCCGCCGCTGCGTTGGCAGCCGCGGCTTGTTGATAGGTGTTTGAGAGCAGGATCTGTCTGTGGAGCGGCTTGAGTCGCCAGCCGTTAGCGACGAACTCCGTCGCCAGCCAGTCGAGCAGTTCGGGATGCGATGGCGTTTCGCCCATCACGCCGAAGTCGCTCTCAGTGCCGACGAGCCCGTCGCCAAAGTGATGCTGCCAGACGCGATTCACGATCACCCGCGCTGTGAGCGGGTGCTGGGGATTGGCCAGCCAGCGCGCGAGTTGCAGGCGACGCCCGCTGGAGTGACCCGTCGGCGTTGGGGCCGGCGGCGGTGACTCGACGAGCACGGCGGGAAAGCCCGGCTCGAACTCCGCACCCGGCTCGTGGGCGTTCCCGCGTGGGAAAAGGTGGGCGAGGAGCGCGTGGCCCGGCTCTTCGAACCAGATATACGCCCGCGGCGGCTCGGGCAATCGCGCCGCGTCGATTGCCTTGATTTCGCTCTGCCATGCCGCCAATTGATTGCGTTCGGCTTCGGAAGTTGTGGCAGCGATGGCCGCTTGCAGTTTCTCCTGGTGCTCGCCCACGCGCTTCCTTTGCGCATCGTCACGCTCGCCGGGGGGACGACGGAACGCCGCCACGACTTCGGCAGTGAACGAGGCCACTTCACTCGGCACCTCGGCGACGGGCCCCGCTGCGGGATCGGCAGCCAGACGGGCTGAAATCCGCTCGAGCAGGCGAGTGCGAATCTCCGCTTCGAGCCGATCAATCTGCGTCTTGCGCTCGCCGACTTCGCGATCGGCCTGCTCCGTCGCGGCCCGGTACGTGGCCAACTCCTCGGCAGTGCCGACGAATCTGTCGAGATCGTCGCGCCCCTGTTGCGGACGCTTGAGGGGCTCGAAGATCGCCAGCATGCGCGTGTAGTCGGCCTGGCTGAACGGCTCGAATTTATGGTCGTGACAGCGGGCACAGCGCAGCGTCACTGCCATAAACGTCGCCGCGGTAGTTCCCAGCACGTCGTCCAGCTGGTCGTAACGATCCGTCACGGCATCGGCCGGCTCGTCGTCCCACGTGCCCAATCGTAGAAAGGAGGTTGCAATCTGCGCCGCCGCGTGCGACCCCTCGATCTCGTCCCCCGCCAGTTGCTCGGTCAGGAACTGGTCGTAGGGCATGTCGGCGTTCAAGGCGTCGACGACCCAATCGCGGTAGCGCCAGACGTGCGGCTT
>JAEUIK010000080.1 GCA_016793185.1 Planctomycetaceae bacterium
GGATGCCGAGAAATGGCGCGGCGAGGCCCTGCAAAAGCCCGAGCTCTTTGGCGAACTGGCGATGGAGCACTCGTGCGATGCGAGCAGCGCCGCCGCCAAGGGTCTGATTCAGCCGATTCGCAAGCACCTGGGCATTGCCGAGATCGAGCAGGCCGCGTTCGCGCTGGAAGACGGCCAGATTTCCGAGATCATCGCGGTCGGGGATCAGTTCGTCTTTCTGAAGTGCGAAGGACGCTTTCCCGCTCGCGACGTGCCGCTGGCCAGCGTCGAAAAGCTGCTCCGCGATTCGATTCGCGACCGCAAGCTGCGCACGGCCGCGGATGACGTGTTCCGCCAGTTGCAAGACAGCGCTCAGCTCGACATCGTCTACAACGATCCCCAACGCCGCGAACAAGAACCCGGCATTGCCGCCCGCATCAACGGTCACACGATCACCCTGGCCGACCTGGCCGAGGAGTGCATCGCCCGACACGGACGCGAAGTGCTCGAAGGGGTGATCAATCGCCGCCTCCTGGAACAAGAATGTCGGCGAAAGAACATCACCATCGGGCAGGCCGACATCGACCGCGAGCTCGCTCGGGCGGCCGAGTCGCTGGGCAAGGTCGACCCGCAGACCAAGAAGCCCGACGTGGCCGCCTGGCTGCAGGCCGTGACGCTGGAACAAGGGGTCCCCGCGGACGTGTACATTCAGGACGCCGTCTGGCCGTCGGTCGCGCTCAAGCGCCTGGTCGAGAAGAGCGTCGAAATCTCGCAGCAGGACCTCGATCGCGGCTTCGAGGCGAACTACGGCCCGCGGGTTCGTTGTCGCGCCATCGTGTTGAACAACATGCGCCGCGCGAACGAGGTCTGGGAAATGGCCCGCCGCGACCCGAGCGTCGCCAATTTCTCGCGTCTTGCCGAGCAGTTTTCGATCGAGGCCAGCAGTCGGGCCTTGGCCGGCGAGGTTCCCCCCATCCAGAAGTGGGGGGGGTCGCCCGTCTTGGAGAAAGAGGCATTTGCCCTGGCGCCCGGTGAACTGTCGGGCGTGATCCAGGTAGGAGAGCAGTATGTGATCCTCCTCTGCGAGGGGCACACCAAGCCGGTAGCCGCCAATTTCGACGAGGTGAAGGACCTGCTCCGCGAAGACATTTTCGAGAAGAAACTCAATCTGGCCATGGCCAACGAGTTCGATCGGCTGAAGCAAGCCGCCCAGATCGATAACTTCCTCGCCAATACCTCGCACAAGCCGGCCGCCGCGACCCGCGAGAGCGTGTCGCTCGATGCCGGCGTGCAGCCCGCCACGGCCAACCAGCCGCGGATGGGCACGAAGGTCGCCACTCCGGCGGCACCCGCCGGACAAGTCCGCCCGACCAAGGCGCCGGTCAAACTGAGCCCCGCCCCGGTCAATCGCCCCCTGGGCAAGTAGCGTCGCGCGGGATCGGCCCGCCCAAATTGAGTTTGGGCTCTGAAGGCCTGACCTCGCCGGCCCCTGGCGAGTCGCGGCTGGCGGGCCGGTCGAGCGGTTGCGCCACTTCGTCGCCGCGAACCCGCTGCGCGCCGCACCGCTCTCTTCTTTCGCCCCGCACCGCGCACGGGGCTAACCTGCGGTCATAATTCCCCAGGTGCCCTCGCGGGAGCCGCGGGCGTTGGCCGTTCGGCCGGCAGCGGGTATTCTGATGAGTCAAACCGGGTAGTTTGGCGGAACCTCAACCGCGTCCCGCGATTTTTCCGGACCGATCGAGCCACTTATGACGGACCCACAGCCTTTCAAAATCGAAGTCGCCTCGCGGGTCGAGCGCTTGCCCTCGTACCTGTTCGGCCGGATCAACGCCCTGATGTATCAAAAGCGGCGTGCCGGGTCGGACGTCATCGACATGGGCATGGGGAATCCGTCCGATCCGCCGGCCGATGAGGTCATCGACAAGCTCGTCGAAGCCGCCCGCGATCCTGACAATCACGGCTACATCCAGTCGATCGGGATTCTCAACCTGCGGCGCGAGGTGGCCAGCAAGTACGTCCGCCGGCACGGCGTGCGTCTCGACCCGGAGTCGCAGGTGGTGGTGTGCCTGGGCTCGAAAGAGGGCTTCAGCCACATGTGCCTGGCCCTGATGGGCCCCGGGGATACGGCGATCGTTCCCTCTCCCTCGTATCCCGCCCACGTGTACGGCGTGGCCCTGGCGTCGGGCAACGTCATCGCGCTCGAGGTGGCCGACAGCGAGAAGTTCCTCTCGAACATCGCCTATGTCTGTCAGCACTTGTACCCAAAACCCAAGCTGGTCGTCCTGAATTACCCGCATAACCCGTCCGCGGTGACGGTTGACCCCGAATTTTTCGTGGAAGTCGTCAAGCTCGCCCGCCGCTATGGCTTCATGGTCCTGAGCGACCTGGCGTATGGCGACATTGGCTTCGAGGGGTATCAGCCGCCGAGTTTCCTCTCGGCCCCCGGCGCGCTCGACCTGGGCGTCGAGTTCACCACCATGAGCAAGGGCTACAACATGGCTGGCTGGCGGGTCGGCTTCGCCTGCGGCAATGCCGAAATGCTCAAAGCCCTCAGCACTGTCAAAGCCTACTACGATTACGGCATGTTCCTGCCGATTCAGGTCGCGGCCATCGTCGCCCTGCGGCATACCGACGCCGCCGTCGAGGCCCAGTCGCAGATTTACGAGGGGCGCCGTAACGTCCTCTGCGACGGACTCAAACGGCTCGGCTGGGACATCACCGTACCGCGCGCGGGCATGTTCGTCTGGGCCAAGATCCCTCCGCGTTGGACGCGGCAGATGGATTCGGTGCAACTGGCAATGAAGTTGCTCGAAGAGGGGGACGTCGTCGTCAGCCCGGGTGGGGGCTTTGGCGCCGCCGGCGAGGGCTACCTGCGGATGTCGCTGGTCGAGAACGAGAATCGTCTTCGCCAGGCGCTGCGGCAAATCGGCCGCTGCCTGGGCCCGGAGCCCAATGCCGGGGTGCAACCGCCGCGGATGGAGGGAATGCCCTCTCCCCCCGTGGAATCGCCCATCCCGCAAAACGACCCCGGCTAGCGGCCCGCGTCAGCCAACTTCCACCTGGCCTCCTGAGCGAAGGCCCGCGCAGAGCCGACCGGCACTGCGGTCGCGCCGCGACAGTGCGTGGCCAGATTCGCGCAAAAGAAAAGGGGGCCCTTGTTCGCCGGGACAAGGACCCCCTAATTCGAGGCTGTCCGGCAAGGCCTGCGCCTTGTCCGGAGACCCACAGCCGTTATAAACAGCTATCGGGCCGACCCGCTGCGGACTTGAACCCGCTTGCGAGCACTCGCGCCAATCGCTACCCGCTACCCCTTTTCGGCTCAGTAGCGTATCGTGGGAGAAAATCCCGCCGCACCGCTGGAGCCTCGTCGATGCCTACGCACCGTCCCGCCAAGCTCGCTCTGGAAGATGGCACGGTTTATTCCGGCACTGCCTTTGGCGCCGACGCTGAAGTGGACGGCGAAGTGGTCTTCAACACCTCGATGACCGGCTACCAGGAGATCCTCACCGATCCCAGTTACCGCGGTCAGATCGTGGTGATGACCTATCCGCAAATCGGCAACTACGGCGTCAACTCGGAAGATCTCGAAAGCCGCGGGGTCCACCTCTCCGGCTTCGTCGTCCGCGAGCTCAGCCGGGTGGCGAGCAACTTCCGGTCCAACGAGAAGCTCGACGATTTTCTCGCCCGGGCCGGGGTGGTCGGGCTGGCCGGCATCGATACCCGGGCTTTGGTCCGCAAGATTCGCACCCGTGGCGCCCTGAAGGGGATCATTTCGTCGCGTGATCTGGACGACGCCAGCCTGGTTGCCAAGGCGCAGAAAAGCCCGGGGCTCGTCGGACGCGATCTGGTGCGCGAAGTCGTGCCGGACGAGTCGTGCGAGTGGACCGAAAGCCTCAATCCCTACGCCCGCATGCCCCAGGATCTGGGCGCACGCCCGATGAGCTTTACCCCCCATGTTGTCGCGCTCGACTACGGCATGAAGTGGAACATCGCCCGGCACCTGCACGAGCTGGGATGCAAAGTCACCGTGTTGCCGGGCACGGCAACGGCCGCAGAGGTCCTGCAGCACGAGCCCGACGGCGTGTTTCTCTCAAACGGCCCCGGCGATCCCGAGCCGCTGGTCGGTCCGATCGCGACAATTCGCGAGCTCCTGGGCAAGCAGCCGATTTTCGGCATCTGCCTGGGGCATCAATTGCTCTCGTTGGCCTGTGGCGCCAAGACCTTCAAGCTCAAGTTCGGGCACCGGGGGGCGAACCAGCCGGTACTGAACCTCGACAACGAGCGGGTGGAAATCACCTCGCAGAACCACGGCTTTGCCGTCGAGGAATCGGGCCTGCCCGCGGATCTCGAAGTGACCCACCGCAACCTCAACGATCAGACGATCGAAGGAGTTCGGCACCGTCACTTGCCCGCCTTCAGCGTGCAATATCATCCCGAGGCTTCGGCCGGTCCGCACGACAGCAGCTACCTCTTCGGCAAGTTCCTCGAGATGATCGAGGATCATCACCTGTCGGCCAAGGCCTGAGCCGCTCACGCGCCGAACACGACGCAGAGGACCTCGAGCAGGTTGGCCGCCGCGGCATCCCGGCCGGGATGTTGGGCTTGTTCCTGATGCCAGTGGGCCAGGGCGCGCTTCACGTACTCTTCCTTGGATTCCCCCAGGATCTCGGCGCCGACGTGCCGCACCGCCTGCGGCCAGACCTTCCGCAGTTGTTCGAGCGCCCCGTCCCGGCCGTCGAGCGCGTCGAACACGGCGTCGTCGAGCAGGTCGAGAATCTCAAACATCTGCGGGTCGGCAGCCCCTGCCCTGCGGGCCGGTTCATCGGTCAACCCGGCCGGTCGACGCAGCGGCTGCGTTGCTGCGGCATCGCAGCGCGAGACATCGGCAATTCGCAGCGGGCCGGCCGCGGCGGTCGGGGAATCTGCAGGCGCGCGGGGCGGGGCGGTCGGATCCTCGAGCTTGATCCAGTTCTCGCTGCGTAGGTGGTCGGCCCAGGCATTCAAATCCGCTAACCGCAAACCGGCGGGCGCGCTGGCCAGTACGTTTCCCAGGTGCGAGGCCCGGCCGCTGCGCAGAATCTCCGCGAC
>JAEUIK010000085.1 GCA_016793185.1 Planctomycetaceae bacterium
CGGGAGGGGGTCGCTGGACGCTCGGCGGGAGCGGGGATCGACTGCGCCCGGGCCGGCTGGAGCAGGGCGGCCAGGCGGGGGTTGATTTCTTCCCCTTCGTGCGGGGCGCCCATCTGCTCGATCGCGTCGGAGACGCCCAGCAAGACTGCCCGCTTCACCCCATCGCGAATCCAACTGTAGAAACTCATTCCGGGCTCCTCCTGAATCCAATCCGCCTGGGGTCGCGTCATTCCACAGCGGCGCCGATCCGGCACTGCCAGCGGGGGGCGATGATGACGATTCGGCCCCCGAGCGTCAAGAGCGGCTGGCGCGCGCCGGAGCTAGCTCGCCCCGCATGGACGGCCGCGCAGGGACGGACTAAGATCCGGCCAGCGGCGGCCCCGGCGCAAATGGGCGCGGGGAGTCGCGCTGCTGCGTCGAGGAGTTGCTTGCATGTCGGCGATTACGGCGATTTCGGCCCCCCCCATGTTTCGCGTCCGCCAGGTCTTCGAACGGCCGCGGATCCAGGACATCGAAGCGGAAGTCCACACGCAACTCGCGCGCTTGCGGCTGGATGCCAAGGTTCAGCCCGGTCAGACCGTCGCCATCACCGCCGGCAGCCGGGGGATCGCCAACATTCACCTGGTGATGCGGGCCACGGTCGCCCACTTCCAGAAGTTGGGGGCCAAGCCGTTCATCGTGCCCGCCATGGGGAGCCACGGCGGCGGCACCGCCGCCGGCCAGCGGGCGATCGTCGAAGGGTACGGCATCACCGAGGAATTCGTCGGCTGCCCCATCCGCGCCACCATGGAAACCGTCGTCGTCTGCCGGACGCAGGAGGGAATCCCGGTCCACTTCGATCGCTTTGCCTTCGAGGCGGATCACGTCGTCGTCTGCGGCCGCGTCAAACCGCATACGAACTTCGTCGGCGAGATCGAGAGCGGCCTGATGAAGATGATGCTCATCGGGCTCGGCAAGCACGAGGGAGCCAAAATCTATCATCGCGCCATCCAGGACTACAGCTTTCCCCAGATCCTGCAGAGCGTGGCGGGCGAGGTCCTCACCCGCTGCCGGATCGTGGCGGGCATCGGCATCGTCGAAAACGGCTACGACGAAACGGCCCTGATCGAGGCCGTCGCCCCCGAGCACTTCGAAGCCCGCGAAAAGCAGCTCCTGCTCAATGCCCGCAAGTGGATGCCGAAGCTGCCGTTCGAACGGGTCGATATCTTGTTGATCGACGAGATCGGCAAGAACATCAGCGGCGCCGGCATGGACACCAACGTCGTGGGCCGCAAGTTTTACGACCACCGCGCGGCCGAGGATGAATTTCCCAAGGTCAAGCGCATCGCCATCCGCGGCCTGACGCCCGAGACGCACGGCAACGCGGCCGGCATTGGCATGGCCGAGTTCTGCACGACGCGCACCATTCGCCAGGTCGACTGGCACATCACCAAGATCAACTGCCTGACCGGCGGCCACATCACCGGGGCCGCGGCGCCGGCCGACTACGAGACCGACCGCGAAGTGCTCGAAATGGCCCTGCAAGCGATCGGGCTGGTCGAGCCGCCCGAGGCCAAGGTCCTCTGGATCCGGAACACGCTGCACCTGGCCGAGGTCGAATGCTCGGTCGCCTATTGGGAAGACGCCCGGCAACGCGACGACCTGGAAATCCTCACCGACCCGCGCGAGCTGCAGTATGACGCCAAGGGGGACCTGATCCCGTTCGAGTCGGGGCTGGGGGCCCATTGATCCGAGCGCTGGGACGAGGGATAAGTGGGCCCGCCCGTTGAACTTCCCCTCGAGCCGGCCCGCCGCCGGCCGGAAGTCGTCTTGACCCGCCCCGGAATCGGCGAAATCATACCTACAGCGGGGGGCATCCGACACTTCGACACACTCATGGCAGCCTTGTTCTCACCCACGATCGCCGCGGTGCTGCTCATCCATGCTGTGCTGGGATGCTGCTGGCAGCACGCGCGCCAGGCGATCGCCGAGGCCGCGACGAACATTTCGGTTGCCGATACCTGCTGCCACCAGCACGACGCGCCCGAGCATTCGGCACCGCAGCAACCTTGCGATTGTCGCTGGGAATGCCACGCGACGTGCGTCTACCTGGCCGACAAGCCGACGTTCGAGATGCAATCGCTCGTTGCCGCGTTCGCCGGGGACCTGGGGCTGTTCGCCGTGCCGGCGCCGGTCGATTGGGCGACCGTCGGCTCCCGGGCAAGTCGAGCGCGTGCGCACGAAAGCGCGGCGCTTGGCGCGCGCCCTCCCCTTAGGCTGCACCTCTTGCATCAGCTTCTGCTGATCTGATTCTCGCGCCCATCCAGCCTGTTCAAGGCGGATGCCTCACCGCGCGCGCCACTGGAAATGGTCCTGGCCGCGCGGCTCTGCGTCCGCTGTTCCACAATTCTCCCTGCGCCGTATGGTCGGTGCAGCGTTATGGGAGCATGTGTCATGTGGCAATGGATCTTTCAGCGGCACCCTGCCTCGGTTGCCCCCGCGGCAAGCGACGCGCCCGTCGGCGCAACCCCCTCCGCCGAGCAACAGACTTGGGGCGCGCGGCTGCGCGGCGCACTGTCGACCGGCGTGGTGGTCGCCTTGCTGGCCGGCGTCGCGGCGTGGGGACACTTCCAGGAGTGGAGGCTCCCCAGCCTCTCCGCGGTGGTCGGCAAGTCGGGGCCGGCCGAACCGCTCTGGTGCGACGCGCACAACGTGCCCGAATCGGGCTGCATCGAGTGCAACGCCGAGTTGGTGGCGCCGCTCAAGAGTTATGGCTGGTGCGAGCAGCACGGCCTGATGCAGTGCGTGCTCGAGCACCCCGATCTGGCGCAGCTCGCCCAGGAGCCCGCCGTCGAGAGCGCGGACCTGGAGCGTGCACAGCGCGCGTTGGCATTGCGTCCGCGCGTCGAGAACAACAGCCGCTGCCCCACGTACGAACGCCGCATTCAGTTCGCTTCGCAGGCCGCGATGGAGAAGGCGGGAGTGGACATCGCGATTGCCGTGCGCCGCCCCGTGATCGAGGCCGTGCCGGCCAACGGCGAAGTGGTCTATGACCAGACGCACAGCGCGCACCTGGCGAGCCGCGTCTCGGGCACGGCCTGGCGCGTCGAGCGGCAGGTTGGCGACCGCGTCCGCAAGGGGGACGTGCTGGCGCTGATCGACGCCGCGGAGGTCGGGAGGGCCAAGTCGGAGCTGTTGCAGGCGATCTCGCAATTGCGACTGCGCGAGGCCAACCTGGCGCGGCTAAGCCCGCTGGCCGGCGATGGGACCGTC
>JAEUIK010000114.1 GCA_016793185.1 Planctomycetaceae bacterium
AGGACTTCTGTGGCTGGCCTCTGTGAGGCCGGCCGGGAGAGGATTTCGCCTCGGCTACAGAAGAAACCAGGACCGGGGTCACAGACCTCGGCTACAGAAGGGGGGACCTTGGCGGCCGTCGTTTTCGTACGCGACTGCTCACCGTTCGGCGGCCTGTTCGCGATAGAGCGGCAGGTGGCGGTAATAGACCTCGAGCGTGCAGATTGCCAGGGCCGTGGTGGCCAGGCGTCCGCCGGCGGCCATGTGATCGTGGCCGGGGGCCCAACTGCCGGCCAGATGGCCGCGCGTTTCTTGCAGCTCGACCAGCGTGTCGCGCATGGCGGCGTTCCAGGTTTGCCACGCCCGGCCGCCGTGGTGATGCATCACCTGCGTCGCGTAGTACCAGTAGTAGATCTCCAGCGACGAAGAACTCGGCAGGCGCTCGAGCAGGGCGCCGACCCCTTTGCGAATGCCGGGATGCTTGTTCGACCAGCCGGCGTACTGCCGGCAGAGCAGCCCTTCGGCCGTCATGGCCGGCGTCGGCTCGAAGCCCGGCTGGTAGCCGTACAACCCTCCTTCGCTGTCGCACTGGGCGCGCTCGAGGTAGCGTTCGCTGCGGGTGAGCGTCTCGGGCGGGACGCTTAGGTAGGCCATCTCGGCGCTCCGCAGCGCCATGATCTGCCAGCCGATGACGCTGGTGTCCCCCTCTTCGCCCGGCCGATAACGCCATCCGCCGCGGCGGTGCTGCGCGGCCACGATGAAGTCGACTCCCCGCTGGGCCGGCTCGCGGAGCCGGTTGTCGCGCGTCAGCTCATAGGCTTCGCAGAGCACGATCGTCCCCAGGGCGTGGCCGTACATCCGGCCGATTCCCGGGCCGCGCAGGTCGCCGTCGTTCGCTTGCGCGTCGCACAGCCAGTCGAGCCCGGCGGCGACGACCTCTTGATAATCGCCGGCGCGATACGTCTGCCCGGCGCCCAAAAAAGGGAGCAGCGCCAGCGCCGTGGCCGCAGTGTCGGAGTGCTCGCCCGCATTGTGGCAGCGGCCGCGGCAGTTGCCCGCGCGGTGGAAATCGTCGAGTCCCCAGTGGCCGTCGGCATGTTGATGCATCGCCAGCCAGCGTAAACCGCGGGCGACGGCTTCCTCGGTGTAGCGGTTGCCGCCGTCGCTCTTGACCAGCTCGGCCCGCTCGCGCGCGCCGCGCCCGCGCAAGATGCTGCCGGGTCCGCTTTGAATCAGGAACTCGGGGGGAGCCTCGACCTGGGCCGGATCGGTCCCCTCGGTGTGCTCGCTGGGTTGCTCGATGCTCGAATCCGCCTGCCGGAAGGGATCATCGTCGACCGGCGTTTCGTTGACATCCCCCGGGTCGGGCGTTTCGAGCGGGATGGAGACTTCCTGCAACGCTTCGTCTTCGCCGGCGGCCGCGACCAGGCCGAATCCCGAGGTGAGCGAGATCAAGCGTTCTTCTGCGGGAGCGCGCAGCATCCACAGCCCGAGCAGGATCACCAGCAGCATGTGAAACAGCAGACTGGCGATCCAGGCGAGCAGCGACGACCAGGGGCGCGCGGCGCGGTGCGAAGGCTGAGGGGCGACCGGCGGGGCGATGATCGTCCGCCGCGGGGGCGCCACGACGTCGAGCGCGAGTTGCGGCGCGACGACCGGCGCGGCAGGCGCCGGAGCTTGGGTTGGAGCCCGGTTCGGTGTTGAGGCGAGCTCGCGCATCGCCGCCGTGCGCTGGGCTTCGCGCCGCGCGAGCAGCTGCTCGACCTCGCGCTCCTGGGCTTCGGTCAGTTCGAGCGAAGTGCCGCACTGCCAGCAGTCGGCCAGGCGCAGCCAGAGCCGCACCGACATGGGAGCGCCGCAATCGGGACAGGAGCATCCCAGCACATCCCCGTCGAGCCAGAATGTGGGTCCGGCCGCGCGCGCAGCCGCAGAATCGGGACCCTGAGGTCCACCGACCGGCGCTGGCCAGCTATCCGAATGTCGCGCGATCGTCGACACCGGCTCTCTCCCTCGCAGCTTCGATGGGCGCCGCGAATCACCCCGCAAGACTTGGGAGGGATCTCTGTTCCCCCGTCACTTTAGCAAGTTCGGGGGGCCGGGCCCAAGAAAAAAGGCCCGTCCGAGCGGGGCCACGCGGAGTCGTGGGGTGGCCGCCTCGGCGACACCGGGCGAAGCGTCAGCCAAAGAGCTGGCGGATGGGCGTACCCTCGCAGATCTTGAGGGGTCGGCCGAGCGGATCGGCCAGAGTGGTGTTGGCGGGAATGCCCAGCGCCTCGAGCATCGTGGCCGCGTAGTCTTGCGGCGAGACGGGGTTCAGGGCGGGCCGAGCCCCCTGCGAATCGCTCGCGCCAAAAACTGTGCCGCCCCGGATCCCACCCCCGGCGAGCAATCCGCTATAGCAGAAGGGCCAGTGCTCGCGCCCGGCGTTGTTGCGCGTGATCTGCGGGCGGCGGCCGAACTCGCCCACCCAGGCGATCAGCGTTTCGTCCAGCAGTCCCCGTTCGTCGAGGTCTTCGAGCAGGGACGCCAGCGCCATGTCCGCCGGCGGAATCAGATCCTTCTTCAGCCGGCGGAAATTATCGCCGTGCGTATCCCAGAAGTTGCGGCCGTCGTTGTGCCAGTTGACCGACACCAGCGGCACGCCGCGCTCCACCAGCCGGCGGGCCAGCAGGGCGCACTGGCCGTGGATGTTCCGACCGTAACGCGCGCGGACGCTGTCGGGCTCCTGCGCCAGATCGAAGGCTTGCCGCGCCTCGGGCGACGCGAGGAGGCCGAACGCCCGCTGCTGGAAGTTGTCGAGGTCCAGCGCCGCTGGGGCCTCGTCCAGACAGCGGCGCTGCTGGTCGATGCCGGCCAGCAATGCCTGCCGGCTTTCGAGGCGCTCGAGGCTGACCCCTTCGAGCAGGCTCAACTCCTGCACGCGCCAATCGGGCTGGTTGGGATCGCCGCCAATGACGACCGGGTCGTAACGCTTGCCCAGCCAGCCGGCGGTCTGTCCCGGTGCCTGGCCGCCGGGCGCCGCGGGGTGTGACGTCAGCCAGGGGAGCGTGACGAACGACGGGAGCGTCCCGCGGCCGGGGCGGAGCTTGCTGAGGGTCGAGCCGAGGTGGGGCGTATCGCGATCGCTGGGGGGATCGGCGTCGCTGTTGACGCGTGGAGCGCGGTGCCCCGTAAGCGTGGCGTGCCCGCTCGACAGATGCGCGGGATCGGTATGATTCAGCGAGCGGATGATCGCCAGCTTATCGGCATGCCGCGCGAGTCGCTCGAAGTGCTCGCAGATCTGGATGCCCGGCACGTTCGTGTCGATGGGCTGGAAGTCGCCGCGGACTTCGGCGGGGGCGTGGGGTTTGAGGTCGAACGTGTCGAGCTGACTCGGTCCCCCCCACATGAACATGAGGATGCAGGCCTTGGCCTTGCCAGGGGGCGCGCTGATCACGGGGTCCGCCGCCGCGGCGACCTGTCCGCGCAGCCAGGCGGGAAGGCTCAGCCCCAGGGCTCCCAGCGCGCCAGCTTCGAGGAGGCGGCGACGCCCCATCGGCACCCCAGCCAGGGGACCGTGGCACGAGCGCGAGTTGCCGGCGGCGTGCGGCACAGGAGGGACTCCCCGGAGGCGGGCTGGTTTCGGGCGGGAACGAATCGGGCAGGCATCAACGCCCGTTGATTATAGCGCCCCGCCGCGCGCCGCAGCAAGCGCGAAAGCCCCCCGTGAGAGGCCCAACGGACTGCACCCAAGTCCGCAACGCCTTTGGATCTAGGAAATCCTGCCGAGTGGTGGATCTGCAGCGGCTGTGACCGTTACGATAGGGGATGTGGTGTTCGCGGCCGCGCAGGATCGCTCGGCCGCGGCGCCGCCTCATCGAGGGTCGCTCTCCCCGAGCTATCGCCCGGGCGGGCGCCCCTGGCGGTGTGGCGAGCCCGTCGGGCTTTGCCATGCCGCACCCATCGGTCCAGCAGGAGAGGGACGGGCGTTTGTCTATTGCCGTTCAAGACCTGGTCGCGAATCTCGAAGCCAACATCAACCGGG
>JAEUIK010000126.1 GCA_016793185.1 Planctomycetaceae bacterium
TCTTCTCGGGGGTCTTGGCGGCCACCTCTTCGATGTCCATTCCCCCCTCGCTCGAGACCATCAGCACCGGCGCCGCCGCGGCCCGGTCGACGACAATCCCCAAATAGAGCTCGCGGGCGATCTCGCAACCCTCTTCGACCAGCACCTGCCGGACGGTCTGGCCTGCCGGGCCCGTCTGGATCGTCACCAACTCGTTGCCCACGAGGTTCTTGGCGACGGTCGCCGCTTCCTCGGCCGATTTGACGAGCTGGACTCCGCGTTGCTGCGGGTTGCTTTTGATCGTCCCCTTACCCCGTCCGCCGGCGTGAATCTGCGCTTTGACAACGGCCAGCTTGCCCCCCAGTTCGGCGAACGCCTTCTGGGCCTCGTCGGCCGAGCGCGCGACGACGCTCTTGGGGACAGCGATTCCGGCCTGTCGCAGCAAGCCCTTGGCCTGGTACTCGTGAATCTTCATGCGTCAACAACTCGCGAGAGAGGGAGAGATCGTGAATCAACAGGGGACGAATGCCGAGCGCTCCAGCGGCGAAAACTCGGCGCGAGATCATCGAAGGCAAGGCGGGATTATAGGACTCGCCCTCGACAAGGGTCAACCGGCACGAAACTTGACCCCTGCGGGCCCCGTTCCTATAGTTGGTTTGATGGTAAATTCCGGCAAGAAAGCGACTTCCGCCGCCGTCACGCTGGTACCGCAGCGCGCCGACGAGGTGCGACGCGCGCTCGAGGAAGCGGGTTGCCGCTACACCTTGCAGCGCGGCGCGGTGTTCGCCTTTCTGGAAGGGGTCAAATGCCATCCCACGGCCGAAGACGTTTTCTCGGCCGTGCGCCGCGGACTGCCGAACATCAGTCTGGCGACCGTCTATAAGGCGCTCGAGGCCCTGGTCTCGGCCGGCCTGGCTAGCAAACTCACCAACGGCGACGGCTCGGCCCGCTACGATTGTCGCGGCGACTCGCACTATCACCTGCGCGATGTCGCAACCGGCGAGATCCACGATCTTGCCACGCCGTTCGATCCCGAGCTTCTCCAGAAGCTCGATCCCCAGCTCCAGGAGCGCCTCGCCCGCGACGGCTTCGAGGTGACCGGCTATCGGCTGGAAGTGCTCGGGCGGTTTCGCGGGTAGTCGCGTACTTTTTGGCGCGATAGTCGTGCAGGCAAGTCAAGAAAGCCGTGCCGCCACGCTGGCAGCTGCGCGACGACACGGCTTCGATTTGCAATCCGCCATCCATGGGTTTACCCGTGGAATCGAAGTTACGCCCGGCGTTTTCGCCAGGCAACCGTCCCCAGCGCGAGCGCCCCGCAGGCTCCCAGCACCAGTGTCGACGGCTCCGGCACAGGGCTCGGAAGCGTTCCCTGGAACAAGTGCAGGTGCGACTCGCCGCCGCCGGTAAGGTTGTTGGCGATGATCGTCCCGTTGATCTGACCGTTGTTGAAGTTGACGCTGGCATACGGGGCCAGGATCGTGCCCTCGATGCTGATCGAGTCGATGAACAGGCTGGTCGACTGGCTGAAGTTATAGAGCACGTGCTGCCGATCGACTCCGGTCAGGAAGATGCCCATGCTGTTGAAGTTGTTGGCGGCGCCATCGACGTTGACGACGACGGTCGATCCGGCCGGGGCGGAAATGAACAGTCCGTGCCCTGCGGCGGCGGTCAGTTCGGCGCCGGTCACGTTGAACGTGTACAGCCCCTCGGCCGGTCCCGCGGCCGTGAGGTGGACCTGCTGGAACTGGATCGACTTGGATCCGTTGGGCGCGAGCGAGGCCAGATAGGCCGACTCGGACTGCAGATACGACTGCACCGCGGCGAAGTCGAAAGGGAGCGGAGTTACGACCGGCGAGGCAGCGTTCGGGGGAAATCCCCACTGCGGGCGTGTATAAGTTCCGACGACGTTCACCGGACCGCCAATCGAACCGCCGCTATTGTGGAAGTCGGCATTGCCATTGACGTTGACGGCGCCGGTAATCGTGGGCCCCATCCAGTCGACGTTGCCATTGACGATCATGCCTCCGGTGAGCGTGTTCCACTGGTTCTTGAAGTTCCCCCCGACGACGAGGTTGATCCCATTGGGATCGCTCTTGCTGCCGACGGTGAAGCTGGAATTCTTGGTGGTGAAGTCGACGTTCCCGCCGACGGCCAGCCGTCCTTCGACGTCGCTGTTGAACTGCGTATTGTCGCCGAAGAGGAAGAGATTGAAATCTCCGGCAGGGCCCAGATTGGCGAATGCCGCCCACGCGGGGGACACGCCGAGAGCCAAGACGGATCCCCAGACCAGCGCGCCCGTCAGGGCGCGGATTCTTGTCACGATCACGAGCGTTCTCCGTTCCGAAGTCAACGATGTCGATCAAGGTGCCCGCCCGACTTCCGAACTTGCCGGGGGGGTTCGCAGCGGTTGCCTCTGGCCGCTGCAACTCAGTCCAGTGTACTTACCGAACCGCGACTGCGGGAGGCCGCATGCCCGAAAGAATCGTTAGCGTCACCAATAATTGCGCACACTTAGCATAGAGAATGGGTACGGCGTACCCCTCGCGAAAGGGTCAAGACGACTTGCCAGCCGCTCGCCCGGAAATGGCTCTAAGAGCTGGTACGCCCGATCATGCGTTGCAACTGCGGCCAGGCGCGCGTGTTGACGACGTCATGGGCCGTGAGACCGGCGCGGCGCGCCTGC
Source organism: Planctomycetaceae bacterium (assembly GCA_016793185.1). GTDB lineage: Bacteria > Planctomycetota > Planctomycetia > Pirellulales > JAEUIK01 > JAEUIK01. The sequence continues at coordinate 2,663 of JAEUIK010000126.1, forward strand.
AGGATGCCGTAGCGCAGCACATCGAGCCCTTCGGTGCTGTGGGCATCGGTCGAGATGACGATGGGAACTCCGTGCGCTTTGGCGGCCGCACAGGCCACGTCGTCGAGATCGAGGCGCGCCGGATTGGAGTTCAGCTCGAGAAACTTGCCGTGCTCGCGCGCAGCGCGGAACACGGCGTCGAGATCCAGCTCGTACGCCTTGCGGCGATTGATCAGTCGGCCGGTGGGATGCGCAATCGCCGAGACATACGGATTGGCGAGCGCGCCGAGCACGCGTGCCGTGATCTGCTCGCGAGGTTGATTCTGTCCGTAATGCACGCTAGCGACGACCCAATCGGCCTCAGCCAACACGTCGTCGGGAAGATCGAGGCCCCCCGCCTCGAGGAT